>JALWJV010000236.1:0-8064 GCA_026996955.1 Deltaproteobacteria bacterium | reverse complement strand
CCGCAGATCAGGTCAGCCAGTGTCGTTTTGCCAACACCTGATGGCCCTGCCAGTGTGATAAACCTGCCCTTGGGAAATGTTACACTGATGTTATTAAGAATGGATTTGCTGTCGTATGAAAAGCTAACATTGTGCAGACGAATTGCCTGCGTAAAAACCGGAAGTTTGGTTCCTTCCCACTGCTCGTGCCATTTTTGAGCCTCCTGTATCCTGCTTTGCATGGACCAGTAGGCACTTTCGGCAATTACCATGGATTGATGCTGCCGCTGTGCCCTCTGAAGGGTCTTCAGAATCTTGTTAAGCATGTACACCATGACCAGGACGCTTGAAATAGAAAGATTGAAGGTTACCAGGGCAATGTACAGACCTGCTGAGAAAAATATGGTCATAAGTGGTTCCTGCATTGCCCTCAGTGCCTCCCGGCTGAACACCTGCATCCTTAACGCGTGGTTTAAATTAAGTGTTTCCTGCTCAAGCATTGCCTGGGTGGTCTGTTCCCTTGCCATTGCCTTCAGGGGCTTTATGGATTGAAGGGTGTCAGTCATTAGTGAAATCAGAGATTTAAGCTTGTCTGTCTGGTTTTTTCCTGCCTGTTTGGCCTTTATGACAAGCTGTTTCAGCAGGTAAAGAATTAATGATCCTACTACCAGTGCAAGGAGTGTGATACGCCAGGTTACCATCATGGCAACTGATATATAGACAATGCAGTTTAAGAGCAGTGCAATTATCCTCATGCCAAAGAGGTATGCGCTTGCAGAGCGTTGTGCCTCGGTTGCAAATGAGTTTGTGAATGCACCGGCAGACTGATGTACAAAATATTCCCATCGGCTTGCAAATATGGCGCGTATCAGGTCAAGCCTCAGGTCTGTTGCAACCCTTGCAACCATGTATCCAACCTGTCTGTTGGCAATCAGAACCAGGCTGACTTTGATAATAATGCTCATGACAAAAAGGATGAGCAGAAGGCCAACTGTTGGGTGAATATGAAGGAACGCGAAAAGATTGCTTACTGCAATTTCCAGAGAGGAGGGGGAGTGGCTGGAGCCTGGCTGCTGCATGGCTGATCCGGAACTGTCAAAGGAGAGCGTGAGTAGCGGAAGGAGCATTGACATGCCAAAACCCTCGGCAATGCCGGCAAAGAGCATGGCAAAGAGGGTTACTACGCTCTGGGACGGATAGCGTTTTAGAAATGTGAGGACGAGATTCATTGTCCGGATCTGGCAAGGGGCTGCAATAATTTTATATAGCCAGCTTTAAGAGAGGATAATGACTAGAAATAACCTTTATGCTGGCATTTAGAGCGGTGTTATCCAGCGGTAAGGGCTTCAAATGCATCACCAATGGCGGATACCTGCTCAGGCGTGTGAGATGCGCTCATACTGCAGCGCAGAAATGCGCTTCCATCTGGTGTGGCAGGCGGCAGTACCATGTTTACATAAACACCTTTAGCAAGCAGTCCCTTCCACACTCTCAAAGCTTCATGCGGATCAGTGAATCTTACAGGAATAATGGGAGTGGGTTCAGGGCCAAGGTTCAGCTTGAGAGAGGAAAGCCTGTCATAGAGTGCATTTGTGTTTTGCCATAGCCTTGTTCTGAGATCAGGACGTTTGGTAATTATCTCAAGTGCCTTTCTTGCAGATGCTATGTTGGAAGGGGAGGGGGAGGCAGTGAAAATATAAGGCCTGCTTGCGTAGCGCAGAATTTCAAGCTGCTGGTGGTTGCTTGAACAAAAGCCCCCGGTTGCACCAAGGCTCTTGCTGAAGGTACCGGTGATAAAGTCAACCTTGTCTGAAACCCCTGCCTCTTCGGCAAGTCCCCTGCCATTTTCTCCCAATACTCCCAGTGAGTGTGCCTCATCCACCAGGAGATAAGCCCCGTATTTTTCTTTCAGTTCAACTATTTCCCTTATGCATGCCCGATCCCCCAGCATGCTGTAAAGCCCTTCTATGATAATCAGAATGTTTGTTTTGCGTTTCTGCAGACGGGAGAGCCTTTTTTCAAGGTCTTCCATATTGTTGTGCTTGAAACGGAACATCTCGGCACCGCCCATGCGGCAGCCGTCGTAGATGCTGGCATGACAGTCAGCATCAAGCAAGGCGATATCGCCGGGTCCGGCAAGGGATGAAAGCACAGCCAGGTTTGCACCATATCCTGTGGTGAAAACGATAGTGTTTGAGCAGCCAAGAAAATTTGAAAGGGCCTTTTCAAGCTGAACATGACCTGAAAACGTCCCGTTTGCCATGCGGGAACCAGTGGTACCAGTACCGTTTTGTCTGGTCGCCTGGCACGCTGCCTCTATGCATTCAGGGTCCATTGAAAGGCCCAGGTAGTTGTTGGTTCCGGCCAGAATTACCTTTTTGCCATTTATAACAGCCTCGGTGCTGGACAGTATTTCATCCATTACCACCTGGAAGAAGGCGCCAAATTCCTGTTCAAGTTTCTGGCCTGCCTGGACAAGTTTGTCAAATTTGTCAAAGATGTTCATTGAGATGGGTTTGTCAGATGAGTTTTTTTATTTGTGTAGCAAGATCTTCCACTGTGCGAACTTCAGCAAGTACATTTATGGGAATGGAGATGTCAAAGGTATCCTCAATCTGGGCAAGGATCTCCATGGATTTCAAGGAATCAATTGAGAGATCTGTAGCCAAATCCGTTTCAGGGGTAATCTCCGTATCTTCAGGCACCATTGGTTTGAGTATTTGGATGATTTTTCCAAGAACTTCCCTTTCCTCTCCCATGAGACCAACACCTTTCTGTAGAATTTGAAACTCTGTTCACTCCAGGTTTATTTCACGCTGCTAAAAGTTCCCTCAGCCCCTTCTTCAAACTTATAACAGGAGACCAATGATAATCCTGGAAAATAGGGCCGTTTTCAGCGGTCCAGTCAGGATGTAAAAGCTCATTTGCCTTGCCTGGAGTCAGCATTGGAGCATTTCCTGTTATCCTTGAAACACAAATATTAACCAATCCAAGAAACTTTACAATAGTTGCAGGTATTTTAATCCTGTTTATTTTTTTGCCTGTGATTATTGAGACCGTATCAATAATATCATGCCATGTATATCCGCCCTCCATGCCATCATGGATCTCATAAATTCCTGCATCCCTTGCAACCCCTGTTTTTATGACGGTTTTGATGGCATTTGCAAGGTCATGGACATGTATCAATGACAGTCTCTGGGTTGTGCTGCCAATTACCGGACAAATTCCCATGGCCATGACCTTGAAAAGCGGCAAAAGTTCCCTGTCACCTGGTCCGTACACAGCAGTTGGACGGAGTATAACCAGCTTTTCTGGGTAATATTTTTTGATTAAGGCAATTTCTCCAGCCCTTTTGCTTGCGGCATAATGAGACAGGTGAGGTTCCCGTGCTGCAAGTGATGAGATATGTATTAATATGGGAGGCTTTTGGCACCTGGAGCAGATTTCTGCAATGGTTGATGTGCTATGCACGTTGACTGCCTCAAAATCTTTTAAGGCACGCCCTCTAACTGTGCCGGCACAGTGGACAACAGCATCAGAACCGGCTACCAGTTTTTTAATGCTATCGATGTCATTGAGATCGCCAGTTATCCAGGTTAGATTTTTTTTTTGAGGAAGGACCCTGTTTTTTTTCTTTCTTGTCAGGGCATTGATGTGCCAGCCCGATTCCCAAAGCACTTTTAGCAAAGCAGAACCAATGAAGCCTGTTGCACCTGTGACAGCTACACGGGGAAAATGGTCATTCATTGGGGATGTGGCTTAATCTGATGCGGGCTCAAAGGTATCAGGCAGCTGCTTTCTCACCGTTCATTGCAAGATAGACCTTGCGACTTCCGCTGCGGCTGGGTTTCCCTGAGGTGGTTCGTACCAGTGTGTTCTTGGGGACAATTTCAACAATGCATTCAATTCCTAACTCCTGGCGCACCAAACGTTTTAGCTCTTCTACCAGGCGCGCCTTTTCAGCAACATCGGTTATCTTGCTTTGTACCAGCAGGACCGCCTCCTCAAGGCCGTTACTGTCAGTGCATGAGAAGGCACAGGCGTCTCCAGCCCGTATTCCGTCAATACTTTCTGCAAGGTATTCGATGTCCTGTGGCCATATATTCCTGCCGTTTATTATGATAAGATCTTTTGAACGGCCTGTAATAACTATCTCTCCATCTGACCAGTAGGCCATGTCACCGGTATTAAGCCACCCGTCTTCTGAGAGCACTTCTGCTGTTGCCTCAGCATCTGCAAAATATCCGGTCATTATGCTTGGTCCCCTGAGAAAAAGGGTGCCGCATTTTCCTTCTGAAAGAATTTTTCCTTCTGCGTCTCTGATTTCAACCTCAAAGGTTGGCAGGGGCCTTCCGCATCTTACAAAGGTATTTGCCCTTACTGCCTCATGTTGTTCACCATTTTCGTTCAGGTAAACCACATCATTGGTCTCTGCAAGTCGTTCTGCATCTATTGTGTCCGTGGTTATTCCGGAATTTACAGGGGCAAAGGTGACTGCCAGGGAACATTCAGCCATGCCATAACACGGTATGAAGGCCTTTGGACTGAAACCGGCAGGCTTCAGACATTTTGCAAATTTGTCCAGAGACTGTTTTCTTATCATCTCTGCCCCTATGCCGGCGATACGCCAGGAACTGAGATCAAGACCTTCTATTTCATGGGGCTTGAGGCGCATGGCTGAAAGTTCGTATGAAAATGGCGGGCCAAATGATATGGATGCGCTGTTGTCTGATATTAGCTTAAGCCACAGGCGAGGACGCATTACGAAATCTATTGTGCTGAAAAAATCCACTGAGAGCTGGCTTGCCATGCTTGCCAGCAGGAGTCCAACAAGGCCCATATCGTGGTAAAAGGGAAGCCATGATACTGCTCTGTCACCCTCTCTGACCTTGATTCCTGGCCCGGCTATTGCAGATAAGTTGTTCATCACTGCTGCCTGTGTAATCATCACTCCCTTTGGGAAGCGTGTGCTGCCGGATGTAAACTGCAGATATGCCAGTTCGTGCGGTTCCAGCGGGTGAAGTTTTTTGGTTGAGGTTGGGAGAGCATGAAAATCTTCTGGCGGACCTGTCATCTTCATGCCCAGGCCATCGGATGCCTTTAGCAGAAAGTCAAGGAAGTCGGGTGTGGATACTGCAATATCAGCCCCGCAAATGGTGAGCAGTCTTCTTAATTGGCCAATGTATGCCTCTGATCCGTTCAGATGAGTTCCTAATGGAAGAGGCACTGGAATAAGTCCTGCATACTGGCAGGCAAAGAAAAAACGTACGAACTCCGGGTGGGTTGTAGCAACCAGTGCGACCCGGGAGTTTCTTTCAAGGTCAAGGGAGAGCAGACGGGATGCCAGCTCCATTGCCTCAGCTTTGAGCCTGCTGTAGGGCAGCACATCATACAGTTCACCCCTGCGTGAGTAAAAATTAAAGCCAGTTTCTCCTGTTGCTGCATAATCCAGTGCAAGGGCAAGGGTATCGAAAGTTCCGGTTTTAAGGGGGACTGTATTGAATGTAGGGGTAGGATCCATTTATATTTAAAAAAATGCCATTATTTAAGCAAAACGATTACATACACATCGCTTAATTGGGCATAGGCTTGGCTATTTCCTAGATAGAGCGTTTCAAAATCTGGAAAAATATTTTTTCAACGAAATTCAAAGGAGTTATGTCGATTATAGCTTTCCAGTTTTGAAACCCTTCGGGATTGCCGTATTTTCTGCATCTCCTTTGTCAGAGGAATCCCCATATAACCGATTATTATAGGAATTCCTCTTTCGCGGATCTGCAGCAAATCCGACAATCGCTCAATCTAGGTATTTGGTTATATTTGTAAAAAAATGAAAAAACACAGGTAATATAGCGGCGGTAAACATAACATCACCTTTTCAATGAATCAACTGTGAAAAGGGTAAGGAGTGGAGAAATCGGGATGATTTTATCAGGCAATACAGGTTATCGAAAAGTTTTTTGGGCAGTTTTTGTAGCCATATTCATACAGCTTTTTTCGTGCCCGTGCGTTGCTGAGGACGGCCAAATGCTCTCGTGTAAGGAATTGCCTGTTTTGATTTTTGAGGCTTCAAGGACAGGGGTGCATCTATCTGTAACTGTTGAGCCGTTGGCACCCGGCAAATTACTTTCCAGTAACGTGGCTGGTTTTTCAGATGTTTTGTTTGAGTCAGATTTAATTACTCCTGAAATCAGGAGATTGCCAGCAATATATATAAAACGGATTCTGGAAGGGTTCCTTGTGCCTGATATGGTGTCAGAACGTATTGTGTGGTTTGTGCCTGAGACCATGGAGGCTGTGGCGCGGCTTCGCTGGAAAAGTAACCGTCCTGAAGTATTGAAGGTGTACAGATGGGAAGAGGGAGGGGTAAGAAGATGGAAGATTAAGAAAGGCCACAAGACCGGGAAGGTCGTAAGGGTTAAGGAAGAATTTTATGATTTTACCAAACAGAAAGAGACGTGCAGCATGGTTTTTGACCCTGCCCTCCTTCCTTACATGGTATCCCTCTGTGGAGTAGGTGCGGGTAATAAATTTGAGCCTTCCATCTGCGTCTTTGGCAAGAAGGCCGTTCATCAGGTGAGTCTGAAGTGTGTTGAAAATAATGAAAAGCACTGTGTAATCAGTCTGTCTCAGAGAAAAACAGTTGGTTCATCTGAACACTTTTCCATGCTTGGACTTGAAGACGATATCTTGATACAGGTAGATGAAACCTCCAGGCTTCCGGTAAGTATTAAGGGGATTAATTCTGTTGCAGGTAATATTACGCTAAGGCTTACGCGTGTATCCTGGCAGGAATAACCGGAAAACAAGGCCATTTGCCAACCTTCATCAAATCTTGAAAGAAGGATTGAAAATGTGGGAGACCATTTCAAGGTCAGCAGGTGTATCCACGTCAACTGCAGCCTCTGGCCAGGGCATTATAACAACATCTGCCCTGCATCCAAGGCATGACGATATGCGCTTAAGTCCCTCTTTCAAGGTGAGTATTCCAAAAATATATTTAAATGCCGCAAGCCATCCAAAGGAGTTTACCACGTAAATCGGTTTTTTTCGTTTTGCCTCAACACTTTGCCAGAATTGCGCAGCATGACTAGCTTTGGGCGTAAGGAATCCGAAGAGATTACAGGAGCAGAAACCGCCGTCCTTTAGTTTGTACACAGTGCGCCGGGTCCTTGGAAATGCCTGGTTGACTTTATCAGCTCTTGCAAGGGCTGCTGTCACATCACATCCTTTCGCAGCAGATGTGTTACAGAAGTAGTCAATCATTTCCGGGGTTATCAATGCGTGGTCTCCTGTTGTTACAAGTACGGGCCGGTTGGGATCACTGTTTTCGGAAAGGTGTTTCATAGCCCGCCATGCACTGCTGCTGGGAGAGCTTTCCGGTTCAATCCAGTCAATGTTTTCTTGTGCGCAGAGCTTTACCAAAACATCTGATTTTTCAAATGTGGATCTTTTGGGGCCGCATATAATAATGTTTGCAACAGATTCTGCCTTATCAAGTGCGGCTGTGACCCGGCTTATCATAGGAACCCCGTTAACAGGTGCCAGGACCTTGCACTCCACCCCAGCTGTCCTTGCAACCGGATTCTCTGCTTCTCTGTCTCCTGCCAGTATAATTGCTGAAAATTTCATGCTGTTAAGCCTGAATTTATGATATCCGTTTTCCGTAAATCCTGTACCGCTTGTACTCCCTTCCCCCCAGGGATTCTATTATCCTCCTCATGATTGTGTTATCTTCCAGTATCCATGACAGCTCAAGACTCTTCATGCCAAGCTCTCTTACCGCAATGCTTAAATCACTAAAGAGGCTGTAGGCAAGGGCGGCACCGGTAAGGGTGTCCCTGTATTTCTTTATAACTCCCATGAGAAGAACGCGCCCTGTAGAAGGATGCCTCACCTTTAATCTCCAAAGCAGTTTAAGCCACCCGACGGGCAGCAGCCTTCCATTGAGGTAAAAGATGGCTTCATTGATGTTTGGAAGCACCACGATAAATGCAGCAGGTTCATCATCTATCTCTGCTATCCTTACAAGCCGGCTGTCAGCGATAAATTTCATGGTCTGGCCTATTTCCAGATACTCTT
>JALWJV010000235.1 GCA_026996955.1 Deltaproteobacteria bacterium | reverse complement strand
CTGGTGCTTACCCCCCTCAAGGGCCCGGATGGAAGGATCTATGCACTTGCCCAGGGGCCACTTGTTCTGGGCGGCTATTCTGCTTCAGGTGGCGGGAGCTCATCAACCAAAAACCACCCCACTGCGGGGCGTATTCCAAACGGTGCCACTGTGGAGCGTGAGATACCTATAGAATTTAATAATCAGGATCATCTTGATATCAGCCTGTTCAAACCGGATTTCAGCACCGTGGCAAGCACTGTGGAATCAATAAATGATACCCTTGGAGGAGATTTTGCCAGGGCACTGGATGCTGAAACAATCAGGGTGAATCTGCCTTCAGAGTATGAGGGAAATGTGGTGGGGCTTATGGCTGCCATTGAGAACATCAACGTGGCCCAGGAGCAGCAGGCAAAGGTGATCATGGATGAGCGTACAGGAACCGTGGTCATGGGTAAGGATGTAAGGATCTCCACTGTGGCAATAGCCCACGGAAATCTCAGTATAAATATCCGTGAGAATGCAGCCGTATCCCAGCCAGGGCCTTTTTCTCAGGGACAGACCGTGGTGACACCCCAGGCAGAGGTAAAGACATCGGAGCAGGGAGGCGAGATGGTAGTGCTTAAATCCGGAAGCACCATCGGAGAACTTGTAAGCGCCCTGAATGCCGTGGGGGTTACGCCAAGGGATCTTATCTCAATAATTCAGTCCATAAAGAGTGCAGGTGCTCTGCAGGCAGATCTCGAGGTTATTTAATCGTGCCTGACCAGATGGTAGCGCAGCAGCGGCGTTGCAGGAGGGGTACGTAAAGCAAATACCGTGTTGCCCCGTATGCCTTTCATTATAAATCATAGTGCCGAAAAATCGGTGCTGCGTAATAACACAGGAGAACTTGAAACAATGCAGAAACTCGACATAGCCCCAGTACCGGAAAGACTTATGGTAGCCCGATCAACTGCCAGCAGCGCAAGGTTGAAAGAGGTGGGAGGTGAGATAGAAGATGCCTCAAGGGATGCGGAGCTTAGAAAGGCATGCGCGGATTTTGAAGCCCTGTTTCTGCATAAACTTCTGAAGACCATGAGGCAGACTGTTCCCAAGTCAGGCCTGATTGATGGGGGACTCAGGGAAGAGATATTTACTGACATGCTGGATGAAAAAGTTGCCTTTGCTGCTGCCCACGGCAGGGGGACAGGGCTTGGTGAGAGGATCCATTCAGATTTAAGGCGCGCATACGGCATGGATGCTGCTGAAATAACGGGATTATATGAGGACAACGCAGCAGTTGAAGAGGATGAATTGCCATGAAAAATAAAAAACATACTGACATCCGCACCAATTCCAGCGGCCTGTCGCCAAAGTTCTGGGAGCTTGCCCACGCCCTGACTGGGGGCTGGGAGATGATGAATCAGTTACTTGAGAAGGAGTGGCAGATTTTAAGAGACAGGAAGCTGGCGTCAATCTGGAATATTGGAAGGCACAAGGAGAAACTTGCCTCTCAGTTAAAGGCTATTGAGCAGCGTATAGATGTCGAAATCCCCGGGCTTGAACCCGGCTGCAAAGATCCTGACCTGAGATGGAAAAAGATTCTGGATGCCGCTTTGCCTTCTGAAAGGCCCAGGCTCATTGACTGGAAGACACAGCTTTCCAACAGCAAGAAGAAGGCATTTGTCACAAACAGGCGTCTGTGGGTCTGGATAAGTGAGCAGCAGGAGATGAACAGGCAGCTTGCAGACATACTCTCCGGCAGAAAAAGGCAGCAGGAGGCCCTTACCTATGATGCCAGCGCAGACTTCAAAAGCAGTGCCGGCAGCAGTCTGGCAAGTGGCGGATTCACTGCTGATGAAGAGCTCAGGGAAGAGGGATGTTTTTTTCAGGGCTTTTCCAGGCAGCGTGCTAACCGTGCAATGCAGGCCTATCGCCGTGCAAATGGCAGACAGGAGATGCTTGAATAATGGGTTTAACCGGACTTCTTAATGTTGCAAAAAATGGTCTTATAAGCCACCAGACTTCGCTGCAGACCATTGGTCACAATATCTCCAATGTTAACACCAGGGGATATTCCCGGCAGGATACAATCACCCGTGCCCGTGTCCCTACACCAATGTCTGCAGGCCACATAGGAAACGGTGTTGTGGCAACCGATATCCTGCGTGATTATGACCAGTTCATAACAAAGACATTCTTTGAAAAGACATCCGATATGTCTGGCAGTGATACAATGCAGGCAGGCATGAAACTGGTTGAGGGCGTGCTCAATGAGGTGGAGGAAAATGGCCTGAATGAACAGATTAACCAGTTTTGGACCGCATGGGATGACGTGGCCAACTATGCAGAGGGAATGCCTGAGAGGACAACCCTGCTCCAGCGGGCAGACCTGCTGGCAAAGGAGATAAGGGGCAAGTACAGTCAGTTAGTGGAAATTTCCAAGAATGTGGACATAAATATTGACACGGTAGTAAAGGATATTAACCGGCTTGCAAGTCAGGTTGCTGAAATAAATGTCCAGATAGTTTCTTCTGAGGCAGGAAATCATTCTGCCAATGATTTGAGAGACCAGCGGGACATGATGATCAAGCGCATGTCCGAGCTTGCAGATATCAACTACTTTGAGACAGAGAGAGGTTCCTACACGGTACTGATTGGCCAGGGCAGCCCACTGGTTGAAAGTGACAAGTCATGGGATCTTTCAATGAAGAACGGAAAGGTTTACTGGCAGGGCAGTGCTGGGCAGGAGCTGGAACTTACCAACAGGGAAGTCCAGGCTGGAGAGCTTGGCGGATGGCTTGAGCTTAAGGACAGGGTGATGCCAAGCAGTCCAACTGTGCTTACAGGGTCGGTTCCAAACTCGTCAGGGGGAATGGCTATCAGGGAATCCACGCCCTGGGCCAGTATAGATGGCGTCACTGTAACTGGTAACTTTACCGTGACCATTTCCGGCACTGATCAGGACGGTAACGCAGTTGGGCCGGTGGCAGTTAACTGTACATCCGGGGGGACGGTTCAGGAGCTTCTTGACGGTATCGAGGCAGCGTATCCCCTTGTGGCAGGACTAAACAGTGTTGAGGCATCCGTTACAGATGATGGCAGGATAACAATAAAGGACCTTGAGCCTGGCTCTGTACCGATTTCATTTCAGATAGACAGTATTACAGGGGGCGTAACCGGGCTGGACTTGGGGAAGTTTGATGCTGACTATCCGTTAAACTACACGGAACAGCTTAATAAGTGGGCATCTGAGCTGATAAAGGCGGTAAACGGGGTTCACAGCCAGGGTGCGGGTCTGGTTCCCCTGCAGGAGACCACAGCCAACTATGATGTAATAGACACTGGCACTGCCATAAGCAGCAGGGCGTCCGGTCTTGCCTTTTCAGATGTTGTTGAAACAGGCTCCTTTGAAATATATCTGTATGACAGTAACGGCGACGTTATGGATGCCGATCCCAGTACAGATATTGTTGAGCCCTATACGGTAAGTGTTACCGAAGGTGTAACATCTCTCGATGATATCGTTGATGATATAAATACAAATACGCCAATCCCGGGACTTGATGCAAGGATAGTTAATAACAGGCTGGTCATTGGCCTTGATGGAACAGGCGGTGTTGCGGGCTTTGCCTTTGGCAGGGATACATCAGGGGCACTGAATGCCCTTGGTATAAATTCCTTTTTTACAGGAGAGGATGCCAGCACCATAGATATAAGCAGTAAGCTTCAGGAGGACCCTCGTCTTGTGGCTGCTGCCAGAGTGGAGGAATATGGAGCCGTAAGTGCCCTTGCCAATGTGGCGGTCATGGATGAAAACAGGGCACTTGATGCCCGCATAGAATCAGGGACAGTTCGTGTGCAACTTCTCGACAGTGCAGGCACAGTGGTTCAGACC
>JALWJV010000234.1 GCA_026996955.1 Deltaproteobacteria bacterium | reverse complement strand
ATTCTTGAAGCTTTTTGACAGTGCAGAGTCAGATGCCTCCTGCAGTGCTGCAAAAAGGCTTTCAGGCAAGTTCGGGGTGCCTTTTCATGAACTGGACTATTCCCACAGGTTCAAGAGAGAAATCATTGACTACTTTATAAAATCTTATAAAAAAGGGCTTACCCCCAATCCCTGTGTCAGGTGCAATCCTGCCATAAAGATCGCTGCCGGCATTGAGCTTATTAAAAAAACAGGGATTTCCAGGCTTGCAACAGGCCACTACTGCCGTATTGAGACTCAGGAGCAGGGAACAATGCTCTGCAGGGGCCTGGACACAGGAAAGGATCAGTCATATTTTCTTCATGGGGTCAGTAAGGAATTCCTGCCACAACTCCTCTTTCCTCTTGGAACAATGCTAAAGAGTGATGTGCGGGAAAAGGCGGCCTCGGCAGGCATCCGGAACCTGGTTCAGAAAGAGAGCCAGGATGTCTGTTTTCTCCAGGGTGATTACAGGCAGTTTCTTGAAAAGCAGGGAGTCTCTTTTTCAGGGTCAGGGCCAATGGTTGACATGTCAGGCAATATTGTGGGCTCCCACAGGGGGCTTCATAACTACACCGTTGGGCAAAGAAGGGGCCTGGGGCTTCCAGGGCCTGAACCTTCTTATGTAATTCGGCTTGATATGGAAAATAACCGGCTGGTGGTAGGCCATGAATCATGCCTTTACAGCAGCTTCGCCTGTTTGAAACGTGTAAACTGGCTGGTTTTGCCGGAACATATAGACTCTTCCTCTGCAGAAGATGGAGTGCTTACCTTTTACTGTGATGTAAAGATTCGTTACAGGCACAGGGCTGTTCCTGCAGAGGTCACTGTTTCCGGCTCTGATGTCAGGGTGAATTTTCATGAACCGCAGAGAGCTGTTACCCCTGGGCAATTTGCAGTCTTTTACCAGGGGGATGTGGTGATTGGCGGCGGTGAAATATGCGCATAGCCATCTATACGCTGGGGTGCAAGGTCAATCAGTTCGAGTCGCAGGCAATTGCTGAACAGTTTGCTGAAAGTGGCCATGAAGTGGTGCCCTGGAGGGAGCCTGCAGATATCTATGTTGTAAACACGTGCGCAGTAACCGCAAGGGCTGCATCCCAGAGCCGTCAGATGATACGGCGTTTCAGACGGGAATTTTCTGGATCAAAAATTATTGCCACCGGCTGCCATGTGCAGACAGACGCTGCATCCATAATGAAAGCTGCCCAGGGGCGTATCTGCCTTGCAGGTAATGACCAGAAACACCGACTGGTAGAAATTGCGCTTGAGAGAGATGATTGCCTGCAGATGTATGTGGGCGACATATTCCAGGTAAGACAGATAACCCCCTTCATGATTCACTCTCCGGAGGAACGCACCCGTGCATACGTCAGAATCCAGGACGGATGCGAATCATTCTGCGCATACTGTATTGTACCCTTTGCACGGGGACGCAGCAGGAGCATGCCGCCGGAACAGGTGGATGAACAGGTGGCAAGGCTAAGCTCGGAAGGGGTCAGAGAGATAGTTATAACCGGTATTCATGTTGGGCTTTATGGCACCGATCTTTCTGAAGATGTAACCCTTGCCTCAGTCATGAAATCGCTGTGCAGCGGTTATCCTCATATCAGGTTTCGTTTAAGCTCCATTGACCCGTCTGAGATATCTGATGATCTGATTGAACTTGCATTAAATGCCGAAAATTTCTGTCCCCATTGGCATCTTCCCCTTCAAAGCGGTTCTGACCTCATATTACAGGCTATGAACAGACGGTATAATTCAAGCGATTTCAGGTCAGTTGTTGAAAGGCTTTACTCCTTTATGCCGGATGCAGCTTTCGGCTTTGATGTAATGACAGGGTTTCCCGGAGAGACAGATGACGAATTTATGGAGACAGTCCGTCTGCTTGAGTCGCTTCCTTTAACTTACCTGCATGTATTTCCCTATTCTCCCAGGCCGGATACTGTTGCTGCCGCCATGAAAGGCCATGTATCAAAAAGAAAGAAACAGGCAAGGGCAGCAGTGTTAAGGAAACTTGGCTCAAGGAAAAAGGGCAAATTCTATAAAAAGAATCTGGAGACAGAGCATAATCTGCTGATTGAGCGCAGGGATGAAAAAACCGGTCTGTGGCACGGCATGACAGAAAACTATATCAGCACATTTCTGAAAGGCTCTGAAAAGCTGGAGAATCTTCAGAATCATCTTTTAAGGGTAAGAATCAGGGAGGTAGATGACAGGGTCGCCTTTGCTGAGGCCGTCTGAATAATTTCACCACAAACAACTTGCTGGTTTGACAGGATTATTCCTTAAAGCCAGCCAGAGGAAACCGAGCCATGTCCGAAGAAGTTCTTGAAAAATCAACTGCATTAAGGGCAAATCTTGAGGAAACAGCAGTTGGTCCCATTGAACATGATCCAAAATTTAATGTCATTAAAGAGGCTGTTGCAGAATACCAGGGAATAAGCAGCCAGCTTAATCAGCTTCTCTTTGAGCTTCACCATCCATACCGCAACTGGGACCTTGTTATCGGAGAGCTCAGATCATTTTCATTAAAAAACCTTTCCACCTACAGCAGACATCCTGATGGCGTAAAGGTAATTGCCGTACTGCTCGAGACATTCCTGGACCTTGTTTATGACGCCCCGCGCCAGAGTCAGAAAATTGCAGCAGCAGATGCCTTGCTTGCCTACATGGAAAAACTTGTCCAGTCTCTGAATGAAGAACTTTTGAAACAGGCAGCCCCGGTAATTGCTGAAATTCTGAAGGGACTTGGTGGTGTTGACGAATCAATTCTCTCTGCTCTTGCAAACAGTTTTCATCCCCTTGCAAGGATTGCAAGACGCCTGGTCAGCCGTCTTGAAGATGATGATTCATATCCTGAGCTCTGGGAATATCTCTGTAAAGTCCTGATAAATGTCCGCAGGGCATCGTATAAATACTGGCTCAGCATGGAGGGGCCTGTTCAGTGGCTTCGCAGGGTTGTAAAGCAGTACTCCATTGATGCTGATCCAAAGGAACTGAAAGCCCTTGAGGAGGTACTTGGTGCCGTATCAAGGCCCACTATAAAAAAGTGGCTTAACACACTTGAAACACTTGAAAAGGGAAACCTTGACAGGGACAGGGTTACCCGGATTGCAGATCTGCCTGGTCATCTTGATATAGTCAGGATGTACAAGGAGATTTCTCAGAAACTTACACAGTTTTCCTGTCCGCTACCCTCCGAGCAGGGACATGTTGGAAGTGCCGAGCAGGAGGTGGGCATTCACCTGCTGTTTCTGTTTCACATGGTTGAAATGGAGGGTTTAAATAAAATTCATGAAGAGATCCTCAGGCAGATAAACAGAAACCTGGTCTGTTACATCCGTACCGCAGATGTAGGGCAGTTGCGTGAGGTGCTTCCCAGGGCGTTTGAGCTTCTGAAACAGCAGGTTGGAAATTTTCCACGGACATCCCTTCAGTGCATTGAGGCAATAGGGACCGAGATATTTAACAGGAACAATTTCAAGCTGGTTGAGCTGTTTCTTGAACTTGTGGTGGATTTTGGTTTTCAGCCTCCAAGGGTTCGAGGTGTTGACAGTGAATGGCATGTCCTCAGCAATCCGGCACACCTTCAAAACATCCGGGTCTGGATGAAACTTATAGGGCAGAAGCCCAAGTATTGCGGCACATTACTCTCTGGTCTCATAGTTAATATCGGGCTTGCCGGTACCTGCATAAGGGATACAGATCTTTTCCAGCGTGATGTTACACAGCTGTTAAACTGTGAAGTTGCCCCTGTTTATAACCTTGTGAAGCAGTTTGCCCGGTTCCTTCCTGTTTACTTTAACGAAATCGGGGCCGAGGGGCTTTTGCGGGATGTC
>JALWJV010000233.1 GCA_026996955.1 Deltaproteobacteria bacterium | reverse complement strand
GACAAACCCCATGTCATGAAAGTTTATAGTTGCAAGAGAACAGCGATGAATGAAGAAAAGCAGGAGATAAGGGAAGCAGCGGAAATGGAACAGGAAAAAATGAAGCTTCCAGGCTCAAAGTACGTTGTGCTTATAGGAGATGGCATGGCAGACCTGCCATGTGATGAACTTGACGGCAAGACCCCTCTTGAGGTTGCACGCACCCCGGCAATGGACCGCCTGGCAAGGATGGGGACGTTTGGCAGGGTGCGTACAATTCCCAAGGGATTTCCGCCGGGAAGTGATGTGGCAAACATGTCGCTTCTGGGGTATGACCCGGCAAAGTACTACACCGGTCGCGGTCCCCTTGAGGCCGCGGCAATGGGAGTAAAGATGAACCCTGAAGACGTTGCCTTCAGGTGTAATCTCGTTACCCTGTCCTTCCGGGAGGGCAGGGTTTACATGGAGGACTACAGTGCCGGGCACATCAGTAATGAGGAGGCAAAGGCACTGATTGATGATCTTGCCCCCCTTGTGGCAAGCCGGTCCTTCGAGCTTATTCCAGGTGTAAGTTACAGGCATCTTCTGCTCTGGCGCGGAGGCCCTGAGGGGCTTGCAACTGTCCCGCCCCATGACTTTACAGGCAAGGATGTTACAGAGGCGTGGCACATTTACGAAGAAGAACCCCTTCTCTATGAGATTCTAACCAGAGCAATCACATTTTTTCACCGCCATCCCATCAATGATAAACGCAGGGAGAGGGGTCTTAACCCTGCCAATGCCCTCTGGCCCTGGGGAGAAGGGCGCAGGCCTGTTGTGGCTACGCTTAAACAGCAGTGGGACCTTGAGGGGTCAGTTATAGCTGCTGTTGATCTTATCCGGGGGCTTGGTGTCTGGGCAGGCCTGGAGGTGGTAAACGTGCCTGGTGCCACAGGCTATCTCGATACAAACTATCGTGGAAAGGCTGATGCAGCACTGAAAGAGCTCCAGGACAAGGATATTGTGGTTGTGCATGTGGAGGCCCCTGACGAGGCCGGGCACATGGGCAGTATAAAGGAAAAGATCAGGGCAATAGAGATGTTTGACCGGGAGGTTGTCGGTCCTGTTACAGATGGCCTGAGAGAGATGGGGGGCGCATACCGTATTCTTGTTGCAACAGATCATTACACCCCGGTAAGCATCAGGACCCATTCCGCAGGACCCGTGCCCTTTGTGATCTACGACAGTATGAATCCCCAGGACAACCCTGATGCTGCCTGGAATGAGGCTGCCGCAAAGAAAAGCCCCCTGCTGCTTGAGGAAGGTCACACCATTATGTCAAGGCTTATCGGGGTTGAGCCAAGGTATGTTGAGCTTGACCCGAAGAAAAAGAAGCAGCAGCAACAGCAGAAGTCGTAGCGTGGCACACGGGATTATCATAGAAATGCCTGAGCCTGTGCACCGGCTCTCCTATCGTGTGATCTATGGGGACACTGACAAGGCAGGGGTGGTCTATTACGGCACGTACATGCGGCTATTTGAGGCAGGGCGTACAGAATGTATGCGTGAGCTTGGGGGCATATCCTATGCATCCCTTGAAGAGGAAGGTGTGATCCTTCCTGTTACTGAGGCCTACTGCCGTTACAAGTCCCCTGCAAGGTATGATGACCTCTTGTGCATTGAGACTGCTGTGGCAAAGGTTACAAAGGTTTCAATAAAGTTTGTGTACCGGATTGTGCATGAAGATTCGGGCAGACTGGTAGCCCAGGGATTTACCGTGCATGCGGCTGTAAGTCCTGATGGGCGTCTTGCCAGAATGCCTCAGGCAGTGCGTGGTTTATATGAACGATGGCAGGATAAAGGCTGGTAAATGGTCTTGTTTTTCCGTTTCGGTGAATAATTTCTTGTTTTTCTAAGGCTTGCTTCGCCAAAATCGCGAAACTCGCTGGTGCCTCGCTCAGACAGACGCGATTGTTGTGGTTGCGCCTCGCCAGGAGAAACTACGAAATTATTAAAAGTCACTCCATAACAGGACCATTTACTGTGCTCACTCAATACAGTTTTTTATCAAATTGCATTGTACATCCCTGAAGACATAATAAATGCCGTAATGGAGGCAGCCAACATACGCCAGGTGGTTGGCGAATTTGTCCCCCTTAAAAAACGGGGGCACAACTGGGTGGGGTTGTGCCCGTTTCATCCTGACAAGGACCCCTCTTTTTCCGTAAACGAAGACAAGCAGATTTTTTACTGTTTCGGGTGTGGTGAAGGTGGCTCTGCCATCAAGTTTTTAATGAAGATGCAGGGCCTGAGCTTTCCTGAGGCTGTGAAAACCCTGGCCTCCCGTTATGGCATTACTGTGCCCGAGCGTCCCCTCTCCCCTGAAAGACGCAAAAAACTGCAGCTTCGTGATGAACTTATTGAGGTAAACGAAAAGGCTGCGGCATTTTTTCACGAAAATCTTCTCTCCTCCCGTTCTGCCGCAGAAGCAAGGGAGTACCTTGAAGAGCGCGGAATGGACAGCTCCATTATTTCCACCTTCCGCCTTGGCTGGGCACAGGACAGGTGGGACGCTCTGGTAAATTTTCTTCAGGAACAGGGTGTGAACATATCCCTTGCAGAAACCGCAGGGCTGGTCATGCCCCGAAAGGGAGGAAACGGCCATTATGACCGTTTCAGGGGCAGGATAATATTTCCCATACGGGATATGCAGGGCAATACCGTGGCATTCGGTGCCCGTATTCTCCCTGGCAAGGATCAGGATGATCAGCCAAAGTACATCAACTCTCCTGAAACACCTGTGTACAGCAAGGGCAAGGTCCTCTACGGCCTGTATCAGAACAAGAGCGCAATTAGGAAGGCGGGCTTTGGTGTTATTGTTGAAGGCTATATGGACCTCCTGGCCCTTGTACAGGCAGGGGTGGGCAATGCAGCTGCAACCCTTGGCACAGCACTTACCGCTGATCATGTCAAATTTTTGAAGCGGGTGTGTCGTGACTGGGTCGTGGTTTTTGACGGCGATGCCGCAGGGCAGAGGGCTGCGGCCCGGGCGCTCCCACTTTTTTATGCCCAGGGGCTTAATGTCAGGGTGCTTAGTCTGCCAGTTGAAGACGACCCCGACACCTTTATCAGAAGGGAGGGAAAGGAGCGGTGGGAGGAGCTTCTTGAGTCAATTCCTTCAGGGCTGGATTTTATTCTTGACAGGGGTCTTGAACTTCATGGCCGTGATACCGAGGGCAGGTTAAGGACTGTGGAAGAGGCCATGGGCCTTGTTGATGCAGTTGATGATGCGGTGAGAAAATCCCTGCTCATATCCCGTATTGCACAGAAGACCGGTGTAAGGGAGGAGAGCCTGTGGGAGCGTGTTACACGCTCAGGACGCCCCATCAATGTCACAAAGGTTAAAAATAACAATAAGTTATCCGTTAATAGAGATGCAGAGGTATCACCCCCCAATCTCAACAGTGCCGAGGCAAAGGTCCTTGGTTTTATCCTGGCGCATCCCGTGTTCATGGAGGAGTTCGTTGATTTCTCCCTTGAGATGTGGATAGAGAGCAGCCAGCTTCGAAGGCTCTGGGATGCCATGGTGAATCTCTACAGCCAGACCGGAAGGCTTGAGCTTTCAACCCTGGCGTCCAGCCTTGAAACCATGCCTGAGCTCCGTTCCCTTGCCATGAAACTCTCCGGCGCATTTCCTCCAGGCGACAATCCTCAACAGTTATGTGAAGAATTTAAAAAATTCTGTGTCCATCGGAAGAAAAAGGCACTTCGTTTGCATGTCTTGGAGAATCTTAGGGCAGGGGAAGAAAATCAGGACACGGAAACGCTTCTGAAAAAATTTCAACAGCTTCTCTGACGTGTGCTGAGATTTTCTTCTTGTTGCCATTTCTCTCTTAAGAAGGTGCAACATTGGGTATGGCTGCACTGCAGCCGTAAATA
>JALWJV010000232.1:3154-3904 GCA_026996955.1 Deltaproteobacteria bacterium | reverse complement strand
TATGTGGATATCCCTGAGGAGATGGCAGAAGATGCCGAGCTTGCAAGGGAGCAGATGCTTGAAACCCTCTCAGAGGCTGATGACGCCATTATGGAAAAATACCTTGAGGAGCAGGAGATTGAACCCAAGGAGATTCATCAGGCGGTTCGAAGGGCGTGTATTGATCTTAAGGTTGTGCCCATCTTCTGTGGTTCTGCCCTTAAGAATAAAGGTGTTCAGCCTGTGCTTGATGCAATAGGCCGTTATCTTCCAAGTCCTGCGGACATACCGCCGGTAAAGGGTGAAAATCCAAAAACCGGCGAGATTGAGGAGCGCCCTCCCAGCAACAAGGCACCACTTGCAGCCCTTGCCTTCAAGGTGCAGATGGACCAGGGCAGGAAGATGACCTATGTGCGGGTTTATTCCGGGCGTCTTCTTGCAGGAGACGAGGTGTGGAACGCGGTTCAGCAGAAGAAGGAAAAGGCTGCCCGTATCCTCCAGATGCATGCCAACAAGCGGGAGAGGGTAAAGGAGGCAGGTGCAGGCGAGATCGTTGCTGTAATGGGGCTTAAGCACAGTGTAACCGGAGATACCCTGTGTGATCCTGCCCATCCCATTCTGCTTGAGCCTATCAATGCATATGAGCCGGTTATATCCGTTGCAGTGGAGCCCAAGACAACCGGTGATCAGGACAAGATAGAGGCTGCCCTTTCAAAACTTGCCGAGGAAGACCCCACTTTTGTGGTGAAATTTAATGACGAGACCGGCCAG
>JALWJV010000232.1:0-3144 GCA_026996955.1 Deltaproteobacteria bacterium | reverse complement strand
ACAATAATTTCCGGCATGGGAGAGCTTCACCTGGATGTGCTTACTCACCGGCTTTTGCGGGAGTTCAATGCCGAGGTCCGGGTGGGTAAACCCCAGGTTGTTTACCGGGAGACCATACAGAAAACAGCCACTGCCACAGAGAGGTTTGACCGCGAGATAGGTGGCAGCCGTCATGTGGCAGGACTTACTGTTACTGTTTCCCCTCTGGAAAGGGGTGAGGGCAACCGGGTTGAGAGTAAAATTGACGGGGAGTTACTGCCTGAAGGCTATGAGACATTGATTCTTGAGACCCTGCAGCAGGGGCTTGAGAGCGGGGTGCTTCAGGGCTATCCCATGATTGATGTGCTTGTGACCCTTGACGATGTTGAGTTTACAGAGGGGCAGTCAACAGATATTGCCTTCAGGGCAGCTGCTGCCATGGTACTTAACAGGGCGTGTGAACAGGCAGATCCTATCCTCCTTGAGCCGATGATGAAGCTTGAGGTGCTTGTGCCTGAAGAGTTCATGGGCGAGGTGATCGGGGATCTCAACAGCAGAAACGGAAGGGTGGAGGAGATAAAGCCAAGGGGCCCTGTGCAGGCAATTATGGCTGTGGCCCCGCTTTCCCAGATGTTCGGCTATTCCACTGCCCTTCGCTCCAGCACCCAGGGAAGGGGCACATTTACAATGGTATTCTCACATTACGATCCGGTGGCCTGATGACATTTCTGAAAGACAGTTACAAGGAAAGTGGCGCTCAGTTTGACAAGGTCCGTTCACCTGAGGAAACCTTGGAGTGGGTAGCAGGGAATCTGAAACATCTTGATTTTCCCCTTCTCCAGGAGACAGAACGAATCGACAGCGGAAGGCTCGGTATCCCTGTTTATATCAGCCGTTACTCCCCCCGCGCCGCAGCACTTACCGGCACTCACAAACAGATGGGAAAGGGCATTACTGCAGCCCAGGCCGAGGCAAGCGCTGTCATGGAGCTTATGGAGCGCTTCAGCCTGTTCTGGTACAGGGATAATGCGGATTTTCTAAGATGCAGCAGGCTTGAGATCAAAGAGCAAAGCCAACGCCCCTATCAGGCAATGCCCCTGGAGCACATGAAGCGGGTTTTTGCCGATAACAGCGGTGACCAGGTAGAAGATATAATTAATGAGATGCCCCTTCAATGGATGGGAGGGGAATACCCCCTTGGGGGCACAGGCATCACCATTCCTTTTTCATGGATGTGGCCAATTAATGAGTATAACGGTTCTGCTGCAGGAAATTCCCTGGCAGAGGCAGCGGTGCAGGCAATATCCGAGGTGGTGGAGCGCCATGTCTGCTCTGTTATAAGCAGGGATATGCTTGAGACCCCGGAGATAGATCCTGACTCCCTGAGTGATCCTGCTGCAAGGGAGCTTCTGCAGCGGTTCACCCGGCTTGGAATCAGGGTTGTGCTCAAGGACTTTTCCCTTGATACAGGGGTGCCCACAGTGGGGGCAGTTGCATGGGATCCTTCAACATTTCCTCACAGAAGCGAAATTGTCTATACCGCTGGCACCTCATCTGATCCCCAGAGGGCGGTGATACGTGCTCTCACCGAGGTTGCGCAGCTTGCAGGGGATTTTGACACTGATGGAGAGTATGTTGAAAGCGGCCTTCCCAAGTTTGATTCCCTTGATGACATGGAATATGTGCTGAAGCCTGCAGGCACGGTTTCCGTGCATGACCTTCCGTCATGCGCCTCTGATAATTTCCTTGATGAGGTAAAGATGATGACACAGGCGCTTGAGAGGGCGGGCTTAAGTGTTTATCTGCTTGATATTACCCATCCAGTGCTTGGTGTGCCGGCAGTGTATGCAATGATTCCGGGAAACCAGTTTCGTGACCGGACCGTTGACCTTGATGCTGTATATCACTGTTCCCGGGTAGCCGCCTCTGCCTTTGACTGGGCGCCTGGCAAGGTTACAGAGATACTTCAGGCACTGCACAGCCATTTCCCAAAACGATTTGAGACAGCCTTTTTTCTGGCTCACTGCCTGGAGCAGGCCCAGGATTACAATGGAGCAGTTGAGTGGTTTCGAAAGGCCCTTGAGCTTGAGCCAGGGCATGAGGCTGCAAGTATAAGGTGTCATGTAGGCATGTGTCTCAGGGAGCTTGGAGATGTTGACAGTGCAATTGAGGAACTGTCTGCTGCCAGGGATATCAATCCCGGGCTCAAGGAGATACATAATCAGCTTGGCTTCTGTTACTATACAAAAGAGGATTTTTATAAGGCCATTGAGTGTTTTGAGGCTGCTATTGAAATAGATCCCGGTTCTGCCATTGACTATGCAAATATTGGGAGTAATCTGCGCAGGCTTGGAATGTATGGCCCGGCGCTTAAATGGTACGAGATGGCCCTTGAACTGGATCCTGAGCTTGATTGGGCTGTGCAGCACATGGAAGAGATAAGGCAGGCCATATAAAAATGAATGACTATTCAAAAAATATATGGCTTGCGGGTTAAATTTTTTCTAACGCATTGTTTATATATAACAAAATTAATTTTCCTTCATGAGGAAAAGTTCTTTTCATTGCTTGACAAAGAAATTTTCCTATAGTAAAGACTCATGTGAATTTATGAGTCCGTGCTAACGGAAACACCTTAGCAAATAATCCTAAAGGAGGGCAATATGGCAGCTTTTGAGTACAATGGTAAGACTTATGAGGTCGATGAGGACGGCTTCCTTCTCAAGGGAATGGAAGAATGGGATGACAACTGGGTAAAATACGTCCAGGAAGTTGAAGGTATTACTGAGATGACAGATGACCACTGGAAGGTTATCAACGTTCTTCAGGACTACTTCAAGAAGAATGGTATCGCTCCCATGGTACGTATTCTTTCCAAGACTACCGGTTACCCACTGAAGAAGATCTACGAGCTGTTCCCATCAGGACCTGGTAAGGGAGCCTGTAAGATGGCTGGTCTTCCCAAGCCAACCGGTTGTGTCTAATTCCCAGACAGAATCAGACCGTATTTAGAAGTGCAAGCCCTTGTCTGTTATGACAAGGGCTTTTTTTATGTATCTGCGCAGAGGGCACTGCATCTGCAGCGTTGTCCGGGGCTCGCAGTACATAAGTAGGACTTTGCCCCGTCCGCCTTCGATCTGCAGCACACTCCGCGCAGATACGTGA
>JALWJV010000231.1 GCA_026996955.1 Deltaproteobacteria bacterium | reverse complement strand
CGGTCCAAGATAATCAACGCAGAAGGTGAATTTCAGGCTGCTGCAAAACTGGCCGAGGCAGCGGACATAATTGACAAGGCACCTGCCGCCCTGCAGCTTCGTTATCTCCAGACCCTGCGGGAGGTTGCCTCGGAAAATAACTCCACAACCCTGTTTCCCATTCCAATCGACATGTTCAAGCCGTTTATTGATGCTGCCGGAAAAGGTGGTGCAGGCAGAGAGAGTGAGAAAGAGTGAATATGACATTATTCCATCCGCGCAAACTGCTTGCCATTGACTGGAGAAGTGATGAGTTCCCGTCTCTCCCGGACGTGGCACGAAAGGTAATGGAGCTGAGGAGCAGTGATGATATCTCGGCAACAGAACTTGAGGAGGTTATTGCCCGTGATCCAGGCCTTGCAATGAAGGTGCTTCAGGTGGTGAACTCCGGTTATTACGGGCTTAGCCGTGAGGTTACCTCTGTGCTTCATGCAATTACGCTTCTTGGTGTTACCCCGGTTCTGGACATGGCAATGAGTGCAATCATGGCACGCCGTTTCATGACCATGCCCCCTCCGGTTATCCCCTATGCCAAAAGGCTTTACAGACACTGCGTTGCCACGGCCCTGCTTGCGCGTGATATGGATTATGAGGCTGATGGGCCTGACCTTTACACCCTTGGCCTGCTTCATGACATAGGCTGGCTCCCGGTCCTTGCCCAGGTGCCGGATGTTTTTGTTTCAATGTTTAATGACAGCAGCCTTGAGCGTTCTGAGCTTGAGGGGGCCTGGGGAACGGATCACCAGTTGTGGGGCGCAAAGCTGGCAGAGCTATGGGGATTGCCCGAGGCGTTCATGCTGGTTGCCTATCGTCACCATGACCCGATGCGTGAAACTGCCCCGCCCAGACATCTCCTGCTTGTAAGCATTGCCCACCATCTGGCAGATGCGGCAGGGCAGTCCCTGTTCCTCAGTGATGTTGAGATTATACCGCCTGAGGTAACAGAGGCTGCAGGCATTGATCAGGATACATTTTTTGAGATGGAAAAGGCTGCTGTGGAGCAGAAAGACAGTATTTCAGCCCTGTGTAATGTGTTGATTGGCTAAAAGCTATATTTTATGGAAAATCCCGGCACAAAAACACTTTTTTTAACAGTTCTGAACGAGCATCCCTCGATTCCGTGGGTGCTTCCCTTTGTATCCTATCTGCTATTGAGTCAGGCAGTGGTGGCGTTTGCTCCTGAAAGCCTGTATCCCTGGCTCCATCTGGGTGCAATTTTTATAACCGCTGTGGTTACATTTTCGGTGATAAGGGGCAGGGGGCTTGTTAAGCCCCACTGGGACATTATCCCCGGAGTGATCTGTGGTATTGCAGGGCTTTTTTTATGGATATACCTGTGCAGCCTTGATATTGACGGTGACCTTGTTGAGATGCTTCCCCAGTGGATTCGGCCTGGCCCCAGGGCCGCCTTTAATCCCTTTGAATCAATAGAGAATCCTGGTGCCAGGTGGTTTTTTATTGCAGGACGCATGGCAGGCATGTCTCTTCTTGTGCCTGTTGCAGAAGAGCTTTTCTGGCGGGGATGGCTCATGCGGTGGGTTGTATCCCATGACTGGCAGAAGGTCCCTGTGGGGCAATTTACTCCGGCTTCATTCTTCTGGGTTACATTTCTTTTTACAATGGCTCACCCTGAGTGGCTGGCAGCAGCCTGCTGGTGCGTTATGATAAATCTGCTGCTGTACTGGAAGAAGGACCTCTGGAACTGCATGGTTGCCCACGGGGTGACCAATTTTATGCTGGCAGTCTATGTGATGAAGTTTGATGCCTGGCAGCTCTGGTAAGGCTTTATGTATTTGCATCTTCCTGGCTCAGTATCACAAATCCCTTGTAGATATAGTGAAAGCCTGATGCAAGTGTGAACAGTACAGCGGCAACAAATGCCAGGTGCAGGAATTGGCCTTCCCAGCCTGCGGCAAGGTTTATCAGGCACAGGAAGATGGTGGCAAGCTGCACAAGTGTTGTGCATTTGCTCAAGACCGTTGGTTTTATCTCCACACCTCCCTGAAACAGCGTAAGTATCACCACCCCGAATATAATTATTACGTCTCTGCTAATTACCACCACTGCAAGCCATTCAGGAATGGAACCAAGCACGGCAAGGGTTATGTAGGAAGATGTGAGCAGGAGTTTGTCTGCCACAGGGTCAAGGATTGCCCCGATTCGGGTCTTCTGTTTCATAAGCCGGGCAATGGCCCCGTCAAGGGCATCACTTATCCCCGCGGCGGTAAATACCAGCAGTGCCCCGGTGTAATCCTTCCTTATCAGGAGAATTACCAGGAGCGGGGTTAGGAGAATGCGGCATATTGTAAGGAAATTTGGGATATTCATGTTTTATATTGTAACTGCTAAACCTATCAGATTATCTTGGGTTGATGTTGGGCTCAGGATGGCCTGAAGGTAAGAAGTGAAATAGTCAGTTTTTTAGGCAGTTTCTAAGCTGTGGCTGCACATCTGTTTGCAATAACAGGCCAGATTTTCTCTGCTTCCACCAGCGCATGGGCGTTAAACCACTGTATGGCCCTCTGGCCCCTGAACCACGTAAGCTGGCGTTTGGCATACCGTCTTGTGTCCCTTTTCATGGTCTCCAGGGTGGTGTCAAGGTCTGCATGCCCCTGCAGGAAGCTTATTATATGCCGGTACCCCAGGGACTGCAGAGGCTTAAGGCCGGGATCATAGCCCTGCGCAAGCAGAGATTCAACCTCTTTAATAAAACCCTGGGCTATCATCTGGTCAACGCGGGCGTCTATACGGCTGTAAAGCTCTGCCCTTGGCCTTGTGAGTGCAATTTTAATGCATGGGATTGGTGACAAATGCCTTGCATGCCGGTTATGCCATGATGAAAGTGACATGCCTGTTGAAAATACAATCTCGAGTGCCCTTATCACCCTGAAGGTGTCGTTTACGTGAAGGCGCGCTGAAGCCTCTGGGTCGCGTTTTTCAAGCATGGAGTGGAGATATTCTGGCCCAAAGCGTTCCACTGTTTTCTTAAGCATGAGCCTCAGTGCAGGGCAGGTTCCGCTGCACGGGGCGAGTCCCTGGAGCAGGGCGTTCAGGTAAAGCCCGGTTCCGCCTGAGAGTATAACGGCCTTCCCCCTCTCCTGAATGCGTTTAATGGCACACCGGGCTGCATGTGCAAAGTCTGCTGCATCAAATGGCTCGTCAGGTTCCCTGATGTCAATCAGGTGATGCCTTACCTGTCTCATCTCGCTTTCAGATGGCTTGGCAGAGCCAATGTCAAGGCCCCGGTAGATCTGGACAGAATCAACATTTATGATTTCTGCGTGGATTTCCCGGGCAAGCCTCAGCACAAGCTCAGTTTTGCCCACTGCAGTGGGACCCATTACTGCAATCAGTGGAAAGGGTTTTGGAGTCATTGGCGTGGAAGTGTCCTAAACACCGGTCCTTTTGAAGTTTCGCCTGATCTCGGTAAAATCAATGGTCTGTGAAACAGGACGGCCGTGGGGGCACCTGGTTACACCCTCTTCACCAAGCTGGTCAAGCAGGGCCTGCATCTCCTGCGGGGAAAGGGTCTGGTTTGCCCTTATGGCACTGTGACACGCCATGGACGAGAGTATGTCATGCATAAGGGAATTTGCATCAGGAGTTGCGGCATCAAGCAGGCGGTCGATGATCTCCCTTAACACCCTGGTTGCCCTGCGTGATTCAGCCAGGAAATCAGGCATGGTTCTCACCTGTATCTGTTCAGGCCCGAATTCCTCTACTTCAATGCCCATCTTTCTTAATATTGGAAGGAGTGAGGGGATGCGTGCTGCATCTTCCGGCCGGACATCCAGAACTTCAGGAAAGAGAAGTGGCTGGGATGTGATAGCGCCGTTTTTTTCAAACTCTTCCTTAAGGCGTTTGAA
>JALWJV010000230.1 GCA_026996955.1 Deltaproteobacteria bacterium | reverse complement strand
CTCAAGCTTCCAGCACCTGTCCTGCGATACACCCATAGCCCTGTCAAGGGCTGCCTGTGCAATCCTGTATTGATTCATGGTATCAAGGCGCTGACGCTCCATGTCCGTACGCTGCACCGTTGCACTGAGCACATCAGACTTAAGCACCAGCCCGGCTTCATAGCGTTTCCGGGCAAGCTTTTCGTGTTCCCTTGCGGTCTTAAGGGCTGCATCCATTACCTCAATTGCCTCACGGGCAAGGAGGACCTGAAAATATGCCTGTTCCACATTAAACAGCACCTTTTGTGTTGCAGACTGCTTCTGCATGGATGCCATGCCCTCCATGGCAGTAGCTACCTTGTATCCGATGTATTCCCTTCCCTTGTTGAAAATTGGCTGAACAAGACGAAACCGTGTCTGCCAGTTAGTGCGGTATTCCGGGTCGTTAAGACTATCCAGCTGGAAATCCTCCATTGTGAAGGCAGCCTGATCAAGCTTGGAGCCAAAGGCAAAGACAGGATTGTTGCTCCTGGCAAGGGAGAAATCCAAATCAAGTTTTGGGAGAAATGCGCTTATTGCAGATTTCACTCCTGCAGCAGCACGCTCCTTTTCAGACTCCACCTGTTTGATCACAGGATTTGAATCAAGGGCTGTCTGCAGGGCGTCGCTTAATGTAAGGGGTGATGCCTGGGGAGATGCAATATCTTTTTTGACAGATTCTGACACAGGAGCCTTGGGTGGATTGGAGGATGCTGCCATCGCCAGGGACGGAACCATCAGAAGACAAAAGAGCGCAAACCTGCCCATGCCCCTGCACGCTCCCAGAACAGGCATAAAGAGATGTTTCAGCCAGTACAGGCTGTTTTTTGCACGCAAAACAGAATTACTCAACATTTCCCATCCGAATCCGATGAAATCATTGCCTTAATTTTCAGGCACTACAGACTTTAAAATGGGAAATATAATCGGTTATGGGATAAAGGTAAATAAAAAGTCTATGTGGAGTGTAACAGTCTGAGGAGCAGGGCACGCACCGTGCACCGTGAAAATTCTATGGTACACACTGCGCACCCTGCATGGGAAAACTAACTTTCATGGCAGGGGGTAACAAACTCAATCTCATGAAAGTTTAAGGGGTAAAACCGTTTTCAGCGCCACCTGCATCTTTCCCCAGGACATTTCCCAACACCTCGCCCAGTTCAAATATGGAAAAAGGCTTATAAAGCAGGGTCAGATCGCTTGGCACAACCCCCTTGTCCAGCAACTTGTCAGATGCATAGCCTGACATGAAAATGACCCTGATATCAGGAAACAGCTCCTGGATGCTTTCAGAAAGCTCCTTGCCGTTCATGCCACCCAGAATCACATCGGTTAGAAGGAGATCGGGCTGCACCTGCTCATTTTCCTTGATAAAGGAGAGCGCATCCTCCCCGGAGAAGAACGGATATACCTTGTAGCCAAGCTTTTGAAGAAATGCTGTTACTGTCTCGTTAACGCTCTTTTCATCCTCCACCATAAGAACCGTTGCGTGCCCTTTCACCAGCTTTATGGGTTTATCGCTCTTCTTTATACCTTCCTGAGATCGTGCAGGTAATGAAATGGTAACTGTAGTCCCAACATCAACCTCACTCTCAATTATGACGTGCCCCATGCTCTGTTTTACAGTACCGTAAACCATGGCTAGGCCAAGACCTGTGCCCTTGCCTACAGGTTTAGTTGTAAAGAAGGGTTCGAATGCCTTTTCCTGGACTTCAGGCGGCATACCATAACCAGTATCACTAACACGGATAAATACACACCTGCCGCTTGCCTCAGCTTTGTTAATCTGGCAGGGGCATTTATCCAGAAACACCTCAACGGTAATCGTACCACCGTCAGGCATGGCATCCCTTGCATTAAGGGCAAGGTTAAGCATGATCTGCTGGAGCTGATTGGGATCCATGCTGGCAATGCACGGTTCATCTGTGAGTTTCAGCTGTACATCAATATTCTCTTCAAGAAGCTTGCCGAACAGCTCAACGCTCTCCTTGACCACCTGCCTGATTTCAACCTTTTTGAACTGCAGGGTCTGCCGTCTGCTGTAAGCAAGAAGCCTGTTGGCTGTATCAGCCGACCGTTTCACAGCCTTTTCAATATTTTTAAGGTGATTATATGATGGATCTTCCGGATTGGCTGAAAGGAGGAGCATCTGGCAGTATCCCTGAATTGCCGTAAGCTGATTGTTGAACTCATGGGCAACCCCGCCTGCCAGACGGCCTATGGCATCCATCTTCTGCGCCTCTCTGAACTGATCCTCAAGCCTGCGCTGCTCCGTGCGGTCAACACCTGTTGCAATGACCCGCAAAGGATAATCCGGGATGTTGATGGCAGTAAATGACCATTCAACCAGCCTCTCCTCTCCCTGGACAGTGGAACAGACCGCTTCCACAGGGGAGTTCTGCATGGAGTTAACAGCAAGCTCAAAGGCCTTGAGGAATTTTCCCCGACTGCTCTGAGGTATGAGGCACTCACAAACCTGCCTTCCGGCAAGCTCTGATTCCCTGAAGCCTGTTATAACCTCTGTGGTGTGATTTGCCTGAAGGATATTGCCCCGCGAATCAAGGATTAGCACCATTGTTGCAGCAGCATCAATTACCGCCTTGTTAAAGTCCCTCTCCTGACGCAGGGTCTTTTCGAACTTCATGCGGTCGCTTATATCCTGAAAGATGGAGAAACCACCTATGACCATACCGGTATCATCGAAAAGGGGAAAACCATCCACCTCCATGCTTACAGTTTTTCCTGAGATAACCGACGTGTAGATGCCCTCATAGTGCACCTCCTCGCCCCGAAGTATCCGCCTGGAATACTCACGCATAAATGGCATTGAGGGGGCAAGTACACTGAGCCCCAGCAATTTTTCCCTTGGAATCGCAAGAAACCTGCAGAGCCAGTCGTTACAGTCCAGGACCACACCGTGCCTGTCCATACAGGCAATACCCAGAGGCGCCTTGTCAAAAAAGAGACGGTAACGCTCACGGGCTTCAACCAGGTCAAGTTCCATCTCCTTTTCACGGGTAATATCCCTTAAAACAAACAGGGCGCCATTATCACCGGAACCTGACCGTATATTCTTTTCACGCCTCTGAAGAATCCAGCGGTATCCCCCTTCAATGTGACTCAAACGGTAAACAATCTCGTTACTGCCTGAATCTCCTGCCATTTCATCCAGGGCATTCATAAATCTGTCCTTGTCTTCAGGATGTACAAGGTGCGTGAGCAGCAGAGGGTCTGCAAGAAATGCTGAGGGGGCATATCCCGTCCATGCATGAATCATCGGAGAGATATATTCCAGTTGCATCGGAGAAACAGATGAGGCCAGGATTGTAACAAGGGGCAGACATGCAAGTATTGATTCCCGGGTGCCGGACTGAATAATACATATTACATCACGGCTTTCATCTACTCTCTGAAACCTGAAAACATATTCAAAACAGTTAACTTCTGCAGGGTTCAGGGTAAATTCCAGCGGAGATGAGAATTTTTCAGGATTTATCAGCAAATCCGAAAGTACACCCGGAAGAGGTCCTGGGAAAAGTGCCTTCAGAGGCATATCCGGTTTGAACTCATTTCCGGCATCCCTGAAAAACCTTTCAAAAAGGGGATTGGATGCCTTGATTAAACCGTCACGGATAAGGGCTGCAGGAAAGGGCAGGCAATTAAGTGGTACTACCGGATAATTTTCTTTCATGTCATTTACTTGCATCTGGACATATTACATACATTATGACCTGACTGCCACCCTGATTGAACCTAAATTGAGCGTTTCAAAATCTGGAAAATTGTTTTTTCAACGAAATTCAAAGGAGTTATGTCAATTATAGCTTTCCAGTTTTGAAACCCTTCGGGATTGCCGTATTTACTGCATCTCCTTTGTCAGAGGAATCCCCATATAGCCGACTATTATGGG
>JALWJV010000229.1 GCA_026996955.1 Deltaproteobacteria bacterium | reverse complement strand
CTCTATAGATGCAAAAAAAATGTTAATCGTATCCATTTTCGGATTTGCAGCAAAACCGACATCAGCTTAATTCTGGTCATATTAAGGGGAGAATTACTGAACAATGAAGGGAGGTCTGGGTAAGGGACTTGGCGCCCTGCTTTCGTCAGAGGAAATTTATGAGGCTGGAAGCCCGGGGTTTTTTCTTTGTCCCATTGAAAAGATAAGGGCAAACCCGGAGCAGCCCCGCAAGAAGATAGACCCGGAAGCCCTGGCAGCCCTGGCAGATTCCATCAGGGAAAAGGGTGTGTTGCAGCCCCTTGTGGTGCGTCCTGCTGGTGAGGGCTATGAGCTTGTGGCAGGGGAACGCAGGTGGCGTGCATCCCAGAAGGCCGGCCTGAAAACCGTTCCGGTTGTAATCAAGGACGTAAGCCCTGATGAACTCCTTGAGATTGCGCTTATTGAAAATATTCAGCGCCAGGACCTGAACCCCCTTGAAGAGGCAATGGCATACCAGCGCCTGATTGAAGACTTTGGGCTTACCCAGGCAGAGGCAGCTAAAAGGGTTGGACGTGACAGGGCAACAGTTGCAAATTTTCTGCGGCTGCTTCAGCTTCCAGATTATGCCCGTGAAGACCTGCTGGAGGAGCGGTTTACCATGGGGCATGCCAAGGCAATCCTGATGGTAACAGACCCAAAGCTCCAGAAGCAATTGCGGGACACCATAATCACTAAAAAACTCTCTGTAAGAAAGGCAGAGGCACTTGCAAGAAAACTTGAAAAATCAGGTGATGAGCCTGAAAAAAACAAAAGAAGCATTGACCCGAACATTGTGGCACTGTGCGAAGAGCTTACCTATGCCATTGGCTCGCCGGTAAAGATCAATCAGGGAAAACGGGGTGGCAAACTTGAAATAAGATATGATACAAGGGAGGAACTGGAGAGGATTATTTCAATTCTGAAACAGGAATGATATTGCCAGCCGCCCCTATTCGCTCCAGCGCACAGGAAAGAACATGATGGCCTCTGTACCCTGACCGGGTTCCCTTCCGCTCTTTATCTCTATCTTGCCCTTGTGTTCATCCATTATCTGCTTGACTGTCATCAGTCCCATGCCTGTTCCGGTTGCCTTTGTGGTAACAGTCTTCTTAAACAGTTTTTCCTGGATGTCCTGTGAAATTCCAGGTCCATAATCTCTCACAGATATGAACGGCTTGCCATCACGCCTCCAGACCGTAACGTCTATGATGCCTCCATTTGGTGATGCCTCAATGGCATTTCTCAGTATGTGGAGCAATGCCACCTTGATGGTCTGGCGGTTTACAAGGGCAATTACCGGCTCATCTATAAATTTTTCATTTACCTTTATATCCCTTTGCTGAAAATTGGTGGAGAGGGTCTCGAGGACCGTCTTTACAATCTCCCTCAGGTCCACCTTTTCAAAACTCTTGGACTTGGCAGCAGCAAGGGAATCAAAGTCCTTTACAATTTTCTCAAGGCGTTTTGCCTCATGAAAAATTGCCTCAAGTTTTTCCTGTAACCATTTGTCTTTCGGTGCTTTTTTTAGTAGGACAAGGGTCAGGCCACCAATTGCCGTAGCAGGATTTCTTATGCGGTCTGCCACCTTCAGGGCGATCTCTGACATTGTCCGTTCATGGGTGAGGATTTCCAGGTCATTGCTGAGCTGCATGAGCTCCTTGTTGGCACGGTCAAGCTCCCTGTTTTTTTGCGAAAGCTCATCAAGAAGCTTCAGCACCTCATCATGTTTTGCCCTGAGGTTTGCTATGAACGATTCTTCAGCGTTACGAAAGAGCTTTTTTCTTAAGAATTCGTTTGATGCAACAAGCTCTTCCCATGTTTTTTTCACCCCCCACTTGATTATATCAAGCTCCAGGGGTTCCCTTATGCCGTTTTTGATGATTTTAAGGCTGTCCATTGCCTTACCAATGCCATCAAATGGCCTTCTTGTCTCCATTGGGGGAAAGGCATAGAGGTTTGGAGCCATTGCACCCTGATTTTTCATATCATCTTTTTTGAAAACGTGGTTCCCCTTGAATTTCAGCAGGATCCCTGCACAGGAATCATCCCTGTCTGTGGCGCATGCCGGATTGCAGCAAACCAGAAGAAACGATACAGAGCCCCCGGATGTGTGTTCCAGCAGGTATCGCGCCATCTCAGATGCAGACACTGCCACCCTTGCCCGGTCCACCCTGCTCATGCTGCAGAGCCTTACAAGATGCTTGGCCTTTCCGCGCACCAGGGGAATATCCCTTCGGTTTTTAATAACCAGGGTGAGGATGTGTACTCTTTTTGTTATGGTTTCTGCCATCTCCACGCTATTATCGACGCATCATCCCAGGGGGACAGGGCTGTCTTAAATGCAAGATATGTCTGGAACAAAGGATGCATACTGTTTCTTATCCTTGCGGCAAAGGCTGAGGAATCAATGCCGTCAGAAAAGATCAGGCAGGTTGTCCCGCTTGCAAGCAAAACCTCCTGCACCATAACCTTCCGGCAGTTTATCTTCTGGCCAATGACCCCGGGGAGCGATGCAATTGCAAACTGCCTGGTTCCGTCATGAAGGCATGCACGGATGTTTCCCACGCTGCATGCCTGCAGCATGCCGCTGGCAAGATCAATCCGCATGAACAGACATGCCATGCCGCGTTTTCCGGCAAGGCCCCTGTCAAGGGTACACACGGTGTTTGAAAGTTCAGCAGACGGATCAAGGAGTTCAAGGATGTCCCAGAGCGTTTCAATAGATTCTGCTGCCTCCTTTCCATGACCCAGAACATCTGCGAGCACAATCAGCAAGGTATCCCCGCTCTGTTCCATGTAAATTCCATCCCCGCAAAAGAGCTCTCCCCTCTTTGGGCAGGCAAGGGCAGAGACAGTAATTTTCGGCGAAAGGACAGAGCTGTCACTTGAAAATGAGGCGGCTACAATGGTTCCGGTGCCTTCAGGGGAGAGCAGTTCAGGGAAACAGGCCATGGAGCCAGCAGAGCCTGAACATATTGAAAAATCATCTGCCAGGCGGCGCACCGTGCCAAGCCCGTTCCCATAGCTGTTTCCTGTGGTAATGCCATCTTCAAGTGCCTGGGGAAGATTATTAATGCCGGGGCCATGATCTGTGGAAAATATGGTAATGAAGGAGGTTTTTCCTGAAAACAGGCCGGAGATCAGGATTCGTCCCTTGACAGTGTTGAAATTTACGTGATTCTGGGCAAGTTCACTTGCCGCAAGCACCACCTCTGCCTGTCTCTTTTCTGAAAAGCCCAAATTAAGCGCTATATTACCAACAGCCCGCCTTATGATGGGGACATCAGCAGAGGAGGCCACTGGAAGCTCCTTCCATACTGGCTGCATGCTCAGCTCAGCCATTTCCAGACCTCCACCTGTGTTCCCCCCTCAATCATGCTTGATATCCTCACATCGTCTGCAATGCGTTTTATGGCTGATAGTCCCAGGCCCAGGCCATTGTCCTGTGAAATGCCTGGTTTAAGCGCAGTTTCAAGATCCTTGATGCCAGGTCCCCGGTCAGTTGCCCTTATGAGAAAACCTGTATAGCCCTCTGCAGTTACCGGGAAGATACAGAGTTCACCCTCCAGTCCATGCCTTATGATGTTTGTAGCAAGTTCGTTTACAAGCAGCAGCACCTCTGCCCTTGCTGGCTCATTAATGTTCAGGCGTTTCAGAAGGGAGCGCGCCATGATCCTGGCAGGCACTATCCCTGTGCCTGGACTTACCGGGGCACAGTACCGGCTTCTGTCAGTAAACACCTGTGACTACCCTTCGCCCTGTGGATTGTCTGTAATGCTGGCCAACTCATCAGGGTATGGCATGTCTGTTCCAGCACCTGAAGTGATTCTCTCAAGTGCCTGGGCAACATCCAGGGCAAACTCCACCCCCCTTAAACGAATGCCAAAATCAAGCAGGGTAAGGACTGCAGGAACAGAAAGTCCCACCACAATGGTTGATGCCCTGAGGAGATTCAGCATTGAGGCCAGTTTTTCTATCTCTCCAGCAAGAAATGTGTCCACTGCCTCAACATCGTGAAGATCAATGATTACAAAGCGTACATGGGTCTCCCTTACCCGCCTGCTCAGTGCCTTTACCAGGGATGCAATATGGGTGTCATCAATCTCCTCCTGGATTGAGACCATAATTACATCCTGCATGGGGAATATGGAAAAGGGCGTCATCTGTACGTTTCAGGTTTCAGGGGCATGGTTTGCGCAAGTAAATGGATGACACAGTTAAAGATGCTCTTATTTTTTCATGCCGTCCTGCAGTATAAGCTCAGTAAGCGGGGTATCCTGACGGCGTTTATGCATCTTTCTGATCACAAAATGAAGAGCGTCTGCCATGCGGCTCCTCACCTTTATTGTGCCAAGTTCCACACCAAGATGGGCCATGGTAAGTGCGATATGGGTTGAAACACCTGTAAGGATAGCCTCACTGCCCATGAGACGCACGGCATCAACCGTCTGAAGCAGATGGTTTGCAACCTCGGTATCAACCGTTGGCACACCTGTAATATCAATAATTACATAGGGAGAACGGGTCTTCTCGATTTCATTCAGAAGGAGCTCCATTGCGCTCCTTGCCCGGTGACTGTCAAGGGTGCCAATCAGAGGAAGCGCAAGCACCCCTTCCCACACCTCTACAACCGGGGTGGAGAGCTCAAGTATCTCTTCCTGGAGATGCCGTATGTCCTCCTCTCTTTTCTTGAGCAGGTCACGCTGCTGCTGGAGTATGGCCTCCTCCTGGGCGACCCGTGCAGAGACATCAATAAAATGTTCCACGCAACCTATTATTTCACCGGCATGATTCCTTAACGGACGGCTTGCATACTCTATTATCACCTCGCCATTTTCAGCATGAAGCGTGGTCTGGCCCTGGTTGACCCGGTTGTTGTCAATAGCCACCCTGCATGTGCACTGGTCAGTGCCGCACATGCTGGTATTGAATATTTCATAACACTTGCGGTCAAAACACTGACCCGGCGTAAGGCCCACCATATCTGCGGCAGCCTTGTTGATTATGAGGATGTTGTGCTCAAGGTCTGTAACAAATATCCCTGAAGGAACCGCATTTACGATTTCAAACAGGAAGCCCTCGTCACTCTGGTAGTCCTTCAGTTCGTTCATGTTACAGCCCTCCTTTTATTCATTTGTAATGTAAAAACAGCTCAAAATGAAAGCTCAAGGCCCAAAGTAAAAAAGCATGATTTTCTCTACCATTATCTTTGAGCATCATACCTTGAGCATTAATCTAACCTTCATTATTCAAAAGAAGATACTAGAGGAGCTCATAGAGCTTCTTTACAGCCTCCTCAAGCTTTTCCGGACGGCTTCCACCTGCCTGTGACATGTCAGGGCGGCCTCCACCGCCTCCGCCTACAACTGAGGCCACTTCCTTGATTATCTTTCCGGCGTGGCAGGTTTTTCCAGCAAGATCCTTGGTAACAACACACAAGAGCAGGGCCTTGCCGTTATTTTCAGCACCGAGCACCACCACACCTGACTTGAGCCTGTCCCTTATCCTGTCCCCAGCTTCCCGAAGTGCCTTTGCGTCAGGGACATCAACCACTTCAGCAATTGCAGTAATACCATTAACCTGTCTTGCGTTTTCAAGTATATCATCAATCCCTGCGGCAGCCTTTGAAGCCAGGGCCTTTTGCAGATCCTTTTCCAACTGCTTTACACGTGCAGACAGGGATTCCACCTTTTCTTTTACTGCGGTAACAGGGCATTTCAGCGTTGATGCCATGTCTGAAATAGTGTTTTCCATCTGATGCACAAGGTTTACTGCAGTGCTACCGGTACATGCCTCAATCCTTCTAAGCCCTGCTGATACACTTGACTCTGATGTTATCTTGAAAAATCCTGCCTGTCCTGTCCTCTCAAGGTGAGTGCCGCCGCAAAGCTCCATGCTGAACTCCGGTATGTTCACAACCCGCACGGTATCACCATATTTTTCGCCAAACAGCGCCATGGCACCACGGCTTATTGCCTCTTCCTGGGACATGACCTCTGTATCCACCGGGAGATCTGCCCTGATTTTTTCATTTACAATGTCTTCAACCTTTTGGAGTTCCACAGTGGACACCCCTGAGAAGTGGGTAAAGTCAAAGCGCAGATGATCAGGCGCCACAAGGGAGCCGGACTGCTTGACATGATCACCAAGGACCTGGCGAAGGGCTGCATGAAGCAGGTGGGTTGCTGTATGGTTTCGTGCAATGTCCATTCGCCTGCCCTCGGTCACTGCAAGATGGACAGCGTCGCCTGCCCGAAGCGTTCCGCTTATCACCCTGACCTTGTGTACAATAAGATCCCCACGTTTGACAGTATCAAGCACCTCTGCGCTGCCTGCGTCTGATTTTATGATACCTGTATCCCCCTGCTGCCCGCCTGATTCTGCATAAAAAGGCGTGGTCTCCACAACAAGCTCACCCTCCCAGCCGCTTTCCACAGCATCAAGGGCCTCCTGTCCTGAAACCAGGGCAAGTATTGTGGAGTCACAGGCAAGGGTTTCGTATCCTGAAAAATCTACTCCCTTGCCCTTTGCCAGAAGCTCCCGGTAAATATCAGGAAGTTTTTCAGTTACTGCATCTCGGTGCGCACTCTTTGAACGCCTTCTCTGCTCCTCTCGTGCTCTTCTGTAACCTTCTCGGTCAAAATCTGCCCCCTGCTCCTTTACAACATCCTGCACAATATCTACAGGCAGGCCGTAAGTATCGTAGAGCTTGAAAACAAAATCTCCAGGCAGTTGTTTTTCATTCTTCTCCTTGAGCTCCTGGATTCGTTCATCAAGTATCCTGAGGCCTGTTTCAAGTGTTTCTGCAAACCGGGTTTCTTCATTTTCAAGCACCCTGGACATGAAATCCCTGGATTTATCAAGTTCAGGATAGATGTCACCCATGTCATCACAGACAACACCGGCAACTGATGCCATAAAGGCATCTGTAAGCCCCAGAACCCGACCGTAACGTACTGCCCTCCTGATTATCCGCCTGAGAACATAGCCCCGGCCCTCATTTGAAGGGATTACGCCGTCTGCTATCAGAAATGCCGATGCCCTTGCATGGTCTGCAATAACCCGCATGGCAATGTCTGTGCCTGCCCCCTTGCCATATTCAAGCCCCGAGAGTTTCTGGAGGTGATTCATTATCGCTGCAAATATGTCGGTGTCAAAGTTGTTGAACTTTCCCTGGCACACTGCTGCAATACGCTCAAGCCCCATACCGGTATCAATGCATGGGTCAGGAAGACTTGACATGCGGCCACTCTCATCCCTGAAAAACTGCATGAATACCAGGTTCCAGATTTCAAGGTACCGGTCACAGTCGCAGCCCACACGGCACTCAGGTCTTCCGCAGCCTATATCCTCTCCCTGGTCAATAAGTATCTCCGAGCAGGGCCCGCACGGCCCGGTATCACCCATTGCCCAGAAATTATCCTCCTCACCCAGACGAACCACACGGTCAGGAGAAATCCCTGTGATCTCAGGCCACATGGCTGCGGCCTCGTCATCATCTTCAAAAACAGTTGCCCAGAGCCTCTCCTTGGGAAGCTCAAGTACCTCTGTCAAAAATTCCCAGGCAAATGCAATTGCCTCCCTCTTGAAATAGTCCCCAAAGGAGAAGTTACCAAGCATCTCGAAAAATGTGTGATGCCTGGCTGTGTATCCGACATTTTCAAGATCATTGTGCTTACCCCCTGCCCTTACACACTTCTGGCTTGTGGCAGCACGTTTGTAGGGCCTTGTCTCCTCCCCAAGAAACACCTTCTTGAACTGTACCATTCCGGCATTGGTAAACAGGAGGGAGGGATCATCAGCCGGTACAAGAGAGGAGCTTGAAACTACCTGATGCCCCTTGCTTTCAAAGTAATCAAGAAACAGCTTTCGTATTTCAGAACCTTTTAAGTTTTTCATATAATCTGTTGACAAAATGTATGTTTTTCAATTATCAAGTTTTGACCTTTACCAGGCAGGTACAGAAAACCCAACCTCTCTTTTGTGCCAAAGACACCTTATCAGGAGTCGGCAGCCTCTTCAGTTTCTGCCTCTGTCGTTGTCTTTTCAAGGGGAGGCAGGCCATAGGCCTCACGAACCCGGTTTTCTATCTCTGATGTAATTTCAGGGTTTTCCTTCATGAAATTCCTTACATTCTCTCTGCCCTGCCCCATGCGCTCGCCGTTATATGAGTACCATGCCCCGCTCTTTTCAATTATGTCAACGGCAACCCCAAGGTCCAGCAGTGAGCTTTCCCTGGAAATCCCCTCTCCGTAGTAGATATCAAACTCAGCCTGTTTGAAGGGAGGCGCAATCTTGTTCTTTACAACCTTTACCTTTGTCCGGTTGCCTATCACGTCTGCTCCTTCCTTCAGGGCTGCAGTCCGCCTTATATCAAGGCGCATAGTGGAGTAAAATTTTAGGGCGTTACCGCCAGTGGTTGTCTCGGGGTTTCCAAACATCACGCCTATTTTCATGCGAATCTGATTGATGAAAATAAGCACGGTGTTGGTCTTGTTGAGATTGGCAGTAAGTTTCCTGAGTGCCTGCGACATGAGCCGTGCCTGAAGGCCCACATGGGTATCCCCCATTTCGCCCTCAATCTCTGCCTTTGGCACAAGGGCGGCAACAGAGTCAATCACTATGATATCCAGCGCACCGCTTCTAACCAGAGAATCTGCTATCTCAAGTGCCTGCTCGCCGTAATCGGGCTGTGATATGAGGAGGTCTTCGGTATTTACCCCCAGTTTTGAGGCATAAACAGGGTCCATTGCGTGTTCTGCATCAATAAAGGCAGCAATGCCACCTGACTTCTGAGCCTCTGCAATAATGTGAAGTGCAAGGGTGGTCTTGCCTGAAGATTCGGGTCCGAATATTTCCACTATCCTTCCCCTTGGCACCCCGCCTACGCCTGTTGCAATATCAACGGCAATGGAACCGGTTGGAATAACAGCTACATCCTCAACACTCCCCTTGTCACCAAGGCGCATTACAGCGCCCTTTCCAAACTGTTTCTGTATCTGGCTCAGGGCAGCGTCAACTGCCCTGTTTTTATCTTTTATGGTCAGGTCGGACATGGTTGCCTCCATTCATTGTTATATGTCCAAATTTATAACTGCTTTCTCCGCTCGAAGGTTGCAAAGCTGGAAAGACATTTTTCATGCAATGTATCTGCTCCCACGTTGCTGCAAATGCAATGCTAATGAGGGCACAGGCGTTCCAGCCCCTGAGAAAGCAGCAGATGCGGCACTATTTGAGCAGATAGGAAAATTTTACACCTAAACTACATTATAGTCGAGCAGGGAACCAGAAGGTATTTTTTTATTGATTGTAAAAAGCCAACCTGATATAATCCGGAAATTCTAAAAAAGAAAGGGGGGATTCCCTTGGCGATTGTAGTTGAAGTCCAGGACAACCTGGAAAAGGCTCTCCGTGTGCTCAAGAAGAAGATGCAGCTCGACGGGATTCAACGAGAGCTCAAGAATCGCCGTTTTTACGAAAAACCAAGTGTAAAGCGGCGCCGCAAGATGCAGGAAGCCGAAAGAAGACGCCGCAAGGCACGCCGCAGGCGCAGAAGATAGGGCCTCGGGTCAAGTTTTTAACTTTACAGGGAATGATGCCGTGTAAGCGGCTCATTCCCTTTTTTGCTGGCCTTTTTTGAGGCCACGAGCATCCGGTCCATTCCGGCTAGGTCCTTTTCTATTTTGCAGGAATCATATCTCCCGGATTTCCTTGCCATTTCAAGCACATCTTCCCCCTGCAAGTATCCTATTTCACATAAAAACCACCCTTCAGGACACAATACATCAGGAACTGTGCCCAAAAGCTCCTTTATGGCATCAAGTCCGCTGCTGCCTGCAAACAGTGCCTGCCGTGGTTCGTATCTGATAACATCGGGCGCCAGGAGCTCTGCCTCCTGTGTGCCAATATATGGCGGGTTTGATACCACGATGTCAAAGCTGGGGGATTTTTTAATTCCTCCCAGCCAGTCACTGTTAACAAAAAATATCCTGGATGAATTGTCACTTATTTCATCTGCATATTTGTTTAAGTTTTGCTTGGCTGTACAGAGGGCATCAAAAGAGATATCAGTTGCAACAATCAGTGCACCCGGGAGTTCAAGTGCAAGTGTAATTGCAATAATGCCGCTACCTGTCCCGGCATCAAGGATAAACGGATTGTTTTTATCTGGGCACAGTGAAATTGCCCTTTCAACCAGAAGTTCAGTCTCAGGGCGGGGAATGAGGGTTGAACTTGATACCAGAAACTCCCTTGACCAGAACTCTTTAACACCAAGAAGATAGGCCAGGGGCTCACCTTCAAGGCGTCTTGCCGCAAGTGTTTCCAGTTGGCTGTACAGGTCAGGTTCTATGAGTTTGCTGCCACGGGTCTTGAGCTGCCACCTTTCCATATTAAGAAGGTGAGAGAGCAGTATTTCAGCCTCAAGGAGAGGATTTTCGATTTGGGATTTGGGCCTTTCAGAAGCCACATCATGGGAAAGGCGTTTGGCGATTATTCTAAGTGCCTGATCAACTGTCATTCATTAATGGCACAATGCCTGACACTGCGTTTTACCGGTGTTGTAAAAGCTTAAAAGAAGGCATCTATTCAGTGTGGTAAATGGTCTTGTTTTAGAGTGACTTTGAAGAATTTCGTAGTTTTTCTTGGCGAAGCGCAGCCAAAAAATCGCGTCTGTCTGAGCGAGGGACGAGCGAGTTTTGCGATTTTGGCGAAGCAAGCCTTAGAAAAACAAGAAATTGTTCACCGGAACGGAAAAACAAGACCAATTACCAACCTTCATTAACAAAATTATGCTGAACAGTTACAAAGAAGAAAAGAAACAGAATAAGGGCAGGGTTCAGCTTGCAGATTCACTTCCGGCTGCAAGTGCCTGGGCCTGGAAGTATGTGCCCAGTGCCTCAATAAGCTCATCAAGATCTCCCTGCATAACAGCCTCAAGCTTGTAAAGGGTGAGCCCTATCCGGTGGTCGGTAACCCTGCCCTGGGGGAAGTTGTAGGTCCTTATCCGTTCGCTCCTGTCACCAGAGCCCACCAACTGTTTGCGCTCAGCGCTTAACTGTTCATGCTGTTTGCGTTTTTCAAGGTCAAGCAGCCTTGCGGCAAGCACCTTCATGGCCTTTGCACGGTTCTTGTGCTGGGACCTTTCATCCTGGCACTGCACCACAAGACCTGAGGGTATATGGGTTATGCGAACTGCGGATTCTGTCTTGTTTACATGCTGGCCACCGGCGCCTGATGCCCGGTAAACGTCAATTCTGAGGTCAGAGGGATCAATCTCCACATCAACATCATCGGCCTCCGGGAGCACGGCCACTGTCACTGCCGATGTATGAATACGGCCCTGTGTCTCTGTATCTGGCACCCGCTGAACCCTGTGGGTACCACTTTCATACTTCAGGTGACTGTAAACCCTGTTTCCGGAAATCATTGCAATGACCTCCTTGTAGCCGCCTATGCCTGTGGAGTGTTCACTGAGGATTTCAACCTTCCAGTGTTTTTCTTCAGCATAACGGCAGTACATACGAAACAGGTCTGCTGCGAAAAGCGCTGCCTCATCTCCACCGGTCCCTGCCCTTATTTCAAGGATGACATTCTTTTCGTCCAGCGGGTCCTTGGGCAACAGCAGTTGTTTAAGTTTTGCCTCAAGTTCCTCAGAGCGGGCCTCAAGCTCTTCCAGTTCAGCCCTGGCAAGCTCCTGCATGTCAGGATCCGGATCATTAAGAAGCTCCCTGTTCTCGGCACACTGCTGCTGTACTTCACGAAACTCGCGGTTTACCTTAACCACGGCTCCTAGATCAGAATGCTCCTTGGCAATTGCCTGATATTTTTTCTGGTCCTTGAAGACATCCGGGTCACTCAGCTCCTTTTCAAGCTGGGAGTACCGTTCTTCAAGTTCCTGTAACTTGGCGGTAAGATCCATTATGCGCTGGCGGAGTTTAAAATCCCTGACACGACGGTTGCACTGAAAATGTTAGACCAGGGCTTTATACGAAAAATCCTGATTAATCCCCTTGGGCATACAAATCAAAAATCTATTTTGCAGCAGCCTTGTCACCGTATTTCTTACGGAATTTTTCAATACGCCCGGCAGTGTCAACCAGCTTCTGCTTTCCGGTAAAAAACGGATGACACTTGGCGCAGATTTCAACCTTTATCTCCTCAATGGTTGAACCAACCTCAAACTCATTTCCACAGGCACAGCGGGCTGTAGCCTTGTAATATTTGGGATGTATTCCTTCTTTCATTTTATTCTCCTGAAACTGATTTAATTGCCTTTTTCAGGCAGGCAATAAAAAAACACCTGCAGGGCCTTAAGTCAACACTAAACGTTTCTGTTTCAGCGTACCGACAAACAAGACCATTTACCACACTGAATAGACACACTCCAGTTACCATTAAACAAACTGCTAGCCCTTGTTCATGGAATTTAAGAACTCTTCATTGCTCTCTGTGCTTGCCATCTTGTCCATGAGAAACTCCATGCTGTCCACAGGATTAAGTGGTGAGAGGAGTTTTCTCAGTATCCACACCCTGTTAAGCACATCAGGCGGCAGCAGCAGGTCTTCCTTCCTTGTGCCTGAACGGTTGATATCAATGGACGGGAAGATGCGTTTTTCCGTAAGCTTGCGGTCAAGCACGATTTCCATATTGCCGGTACCCTTGAATTCCTCAAAGATAACTTCATCCATGCGGCTTCCGGTATCAATCAGGGCTGTGGCAATGATTGTAAGGCTTCCGCCCTCCTCAATATTCCTGGCTGCGCCAAAAAACCTCTTGGGACGCTGGAGCGCATTTGAGTCAACACCACCTGAAAGTATCTTGCCGCTGGGCGGAACCACTGTGTTATAGGCTCGTGCAAGCCTGGTGATACTGTCCAGCAGAATTACCACGTCTTTTTTGTGTTCAACCAGCCTCTTTGCCTTTTCAACCACCATCTCTGATACCTGGACATGCCGCTGGGCAGGTTCGTCAAAGGTGGAACTTATGACCTCTGCATTTACAGAGCGCTGCATGTCAGTGACTTCCTCAGGCCTTTCATCAATAAGCAGCACAATCATTATCACCTCAGGGTGATTGGCCGAGATGCTGTTGGCAATGCTCTTGAGAAGCATGGTCTTGCCTGTACGGGGCGGGGCCACGATGAGACCGCGCTGTCCCTTGCCGATGGGAGTTATGAGGTCCATGATTCGGGCGCCAAGATTGTCAGGGGTGGTTTCAAGGCGCAGGTGTTCCTGGGGATAGAGAGGGGTCAGGTTGTCAAAGAGTATTTTATCAAAGGCGCTTTCCGGCGGATCAAAATTCAGGGATTCAACCTTCAGCAGTGCAAAGTAGCGCTCTCCCTCTTTTGGCGGGCGTATCTGGCCTGAAACCGTATCGCCGGTATTCAGGTTAAAGCGCCTTATCTGGGATGGAGAGACATAAATATCGTCCGGCCCTGGCAGATAGTTGTAATCAGGGCTGCGGAGAAATCCGAATCCATCCTGCAGGATTTCAAGCACACCCTGGGCATATACAATGCCGCTTCTGGACATCTGGGTCTTGAGAATGGAAAATATCAGTTCCTGTTTTCTCTTGCCCCTGGCCGACTCTATTCCAAGCTCTGATGCAAGCTGGTAAAGTTCTGTAACCGGCTGTTTTTTAAGATCATTAAGATTCATGATCTTCACGGGATTGCCATTTGTTGCCGAGGGTTCCCCACCCTGATCCCTGTTGTTGTTTTTGGGTTTTCTCGCCATCTGGCACCTCAATTCCTCTTTAGATTGTGGCCTGTGATTTCTGCGGTTGTTAACCGGCTCCGGGTGCCACCCCCGGAAAAGTTTATGCCTGATTTTATCAAAAAAACTGGTTTGTTTACTAAACTTAGAAACAAGTTATATGCACCAAAGAAGTACAAAGAATCATTATATTTAAGACTGCCGCCCTCTCCCCCTGGATTGCAGTCACCTGAGGCTACTGAATATTAATGAATGAAACACAAAATCAGCACGACGATTAAAGCAACAGCGGCAGCATAAAGATGACAGACACAACCTGAAAATCAGCTTATTCAGGAAGTCACCATCAACATTGCCTGCGGCAGGAAGCGAATATAAAGCCCGACTGACTCTTTAATTTAATTCGTAAAACGGAGTATAAAACTTCAGATAAATTGTGTCCTCGTGCGGATTATGATCTGATATTTTGACTTGCAGAAACTGGAAATTGGTCAGAACCTGACCGTTTCTGAATAGGCATCCACAAGATGTAGCCTCAGGATGTTGTCATATAGCCTTTAATATGCCCGGTTGTCAATATTATTTTTATCAGAATGACAAAATTTAATGGTTGTGGGTAAATAACTGTTCAGCGCATTCACCTAAATAACATTGGTAAATGGTCTTGTTTTTCCGTTCTGGAGAACAATTTCTTGTTTTTCTAAGGCTCGCTATGCCAAAATCGCGAAACTCGCTCGTACCTCGCTCAGACAGTCGCGATTTTTTGGCTCCGCTTCGCCAAGAAAAACTACGAAATTCTTCATAGTCACTCCAAAACAAGACCATTCACTACGCTGAATAGATACGTTATGGCAATGTTTATGTATTGAAACGTGCTGAAAATATGTATTTTATTGCTGTGTTACGGTCCAGCAGGCTGAATCCTTATCTCAACCCTTCTGTTCATCTGCCTTCCAGAGGCGGTGCTGTTGCTTGCCCTTGGCATTGTCTCGCCGTAACCAATGGCGATTATTCTTGAGGGTGCAACACCGCGCTGGATCAGGAGCTGGCGCACTGTCTCGGCACGCCGCTGGGAAAGGCTCAGGTTGTAGCTTTCTGAGCCGGTGCTGTCAGTATGCCCTGCCACCTGGATGATGGTGTCCGGGTACTGAACAAGCACACGGGCAAGCCTGTCCAGGTCATCATATGCACCTGGATGCACGGCTGCCGAGTTGATATCAAACAACAGATCACTTTTGTAGCTTACCTCAAGAACATTTCCGGAACGTCTGATGGATGCTGCATCCGATGCTGCCATTGCATTACGCAGGGCCTCTTCCTGCTTGTCCATGTAGTAGCCGATGCCTGCTCCTGAGGCAGAACCGATTGCAGCGCCGATTGCAGCTCCGGTTACTGTTGATTTTGTATCATGACCAATTGCCTGGCCAACAATGGCACCTGCTGCAGCCCCTCCAAGCCCTCCATAAATAGCACCTTTTTGTGTGTTGTTGGCAGGCGGAGCACATGAACTCATGAAGAATACAAGGGTTAAAATTGACAGTGTGGCTTGAATTACGTGTCTCATGGTATCTCTCCTTAAATAAACAGGTGTATCCTAGATTGAGCGTTTCAAAATCCGGAAAATTGTTTTTTCAACGAAATTAATAGGAGTTACATCGATTATAGCTTTCCAGTTTTGAAACCCTTCGGGATTGCCGTATTTACTGCATCTCCTTTGTCAGAGGAATTCCCATATAGCCGA
>JALWJV010000228.1 GCA_026996955.1 Deltaproteobacteria bacterium | reverse complement strand
CCACCTTCATGAAACGATCCCGGATTATCCATCTCCTGCGCAAGTACTTTATATCAGAAGGTTTCATGGAGGTTGAAACCCCAATGATGCAGCCAATTGTTGGCGGGGCTACAGCCAAGCCCTTCAAGACACATCATAACGCCCTTGATATTGACCTGTTCCTGCGCATTGCACCTGAGCTTTACCTGAAGCGGCTGCTGGTAGGGGGGTATGACAAGGTCTTTGAGCTGAACCGCAACTTCAGGAATGAGGGTATCTCCATTCAGCACAACCCTGAATTCACAATGCTTGAGTTCTATGAGGCATATGCAACCTATGAAGACCTTATGGAGCGGACCGAGCAGCTTTTTGCCATGATTGCAGAGGATGTCTGCGGCAATACAACCATCGAGTATCAGGGCCAGGAGATTAATCTTGCACCGCCGTGGAAACGCATGACTCTTGAAGAATCACTAATAGAGGTCGGCGGTATCCCTGCTGATGAGCTTCGAGACAGGGATGCGCTTAAAAAACGGCTTGAAGATGCCGGAGTGCCCCTTTCCGGGGATGAAGTCCTTGGGAAATACTGGACAAAGCTCTTTGACCACCTGGTAGAGCCAAATCTTATCCAGCCCACCTTTATTATCCAGTACCCCACTGATGTCTCGCCTCTTGCCCGAAGAAACCGGGAAAATCCTGAGGTAACCGACCGTTTTGAGCTGTTTATTACAGGCCGTGAGATAGCAAATGCCTTTTCAGAGCTGAATGACCCCAGGGATCAGGCAGCCCGTTTTGAAGAGCAGGTGGCAAATCGTGGTGATGATGAAGAAATACCTCCTGAGATAGACTGGGACTATGTAAATGCGCTTGAAATTGGCATGCCCCCTGCTGCAGGTGAGGGCATCGGCGTTGACAGGCTTGTAATGCTGCTTACAGACTCTGCATCCATCAGGGATGTAATACTCTTTCCTCAGATGAGGCCCGAACATATAAGGCGCGAAAGATAGGCCCCTGTCATGAAGTACGAACTCTTCATGGCGCTTCGCTACCTCAAGGCACGGGGGCAGCATGCGTTCATTTCGCTCATCACCTTTATCTCAATGGGCGGGGTTGCAGTAGGTGTAATGGCCCTGATAGTGGTGATAGCAGTAATGGCAGGGTTTGAAAACCATCTGCGCACCAAGATTCTTGGTATTAATGCCCATGTCCTGGTCCGCGCCTACAAAGGCCCATTTGCAAATTCCAGGGAGATAGAGAAGAAACTGCTCTCCTGCTGTCTAGAAGACAAGCCAGGCATAGCGGGCATGATCAGGCGCATGCAGGGCAAACCTGAAAAGATCTGTGTCACCGCAGTCACGCCAATAGTCTATATTCAGGCACTTTTAAGCAGCGGAAGGGCGGTAAGCGGTGTTGCAATCAGGGGTATTGACCCGAAGACCGTGGAATCGGTAATGAGCCTTGGACAGATTCTTCTTGGAAACGGCCTTCAGGGCTTCAAAAACTTCAATGGGCGTCATCCGCCAATCATCCTTGGAAAGGAACTTGCCCGCACCCTTCAGGTAAGTGTTGGTCAGACAATTCAGGTTGTGCTTCCCGGAGGAACCATCACCCCTGTTGGCATGATTCCCAAGATAAGGTCATTTACTGTAACAGGGATAAACTCAACCGGAATGTATGAGTATGACGCATCCCTTGCCTTTATTCCTATATCTGCCGCACAAAAGCTCCTTGGCATAGGGGACAGGGTGCATGGAATTGAGGTAAAGGTTTCAGATATCTATGCTGCTGACAGAATTGCAGCCAAGATAGAAAAGGAACTTGGCTTCCCGTTCTGGACCATGGACTGGCAGAAGATGAGCAGAAACCTTTTTGCCGCACTCAAGATGGAAAAACTTGCCATGTTTGTAATCCTTACCCTTATTGTGCTGGTGGCTGCATTTAACATTATCAGCACACTTATAATGATGGTAATGGAGAAAAAACAGGATATAGCAATCCTTAAATCCATCGGTGCGTCTGACAGACAGATCTTGAAGATCTTCATGTTTACAGGGTTTCTTATCGGTATCGTGGGGACAGCCATTGGAGTTACAGGCGGGGTAGGTATCTGCATGGCACTTTCAAGGTACAAATTTATCAAAATCCCCAAGGAGGTCTATTATACAGACAGCCTGCCGATCCTTATGAACACCTTTGATGTTACGGTAATCGCACTGTCCGCTGTACTTATCTGTTTTCTTGCAACCATTTACCCGGCACGTCAGGCAGCAGGAATAAATCCATCTGAGGTCCTTCGAAACGGCTAGGGAGTAGCCTGGAAAGCCCACGTGTTCAAAAGCCCTTTATGCCTGAACAGGAGCATTAAAGTTGAAAGTGGCCATAGGCTCCAAACTTCGCCAGTGCCCTGGCGTTACCACAGTTGGGCTGAGGCTTAACTGGGATGACTATTCCCGGGAAGAAAAGCGCATGATAAGGGAGGCAGAGCGCATTTACTTCCCAACACTATTTTATGCCGGAAGTCTGCACGCTGCAGGAAAGCCCATATTTCCGTCAGCTTCGTCCTATCACCACCTTGGAGACAAGATCAGACAGCTCTCCCTGTTTCGTTTTTTGAATATTCCCATGCCCCGCACCATGCTGTTTGCAGGCAGTCTGCAAAAACGTGAGGCTGAAATACTTGCTAACTTTGACTTTCCATTTATTGCCAAAAAGGCAACTGGCAGCGGGCAGGGTAGGGGAGTATTCCTTATAATTAACAGGAAAAAACTGAAAACTTATCTTCAGACATGCCCCGGTGTTTCATATATCCAGGAATATCTGGATTTCAAGCGGGATCTCAGGGTGGTGATCATAGGAAACCGGGTTGTTCACTCCTACTGGAAAGAGTCAGCTTCAGAAGACTTCAGGACCAACATAGCCCAGGGAGGACAGATAAGTTTTGAAAACATCCCGCAAGAGGCATTGAGCCTTGCGCTTAAGGCAGCCAGAGTTTCAGGAATTGATTATGCAGGCTTTGACCTGTGTGAGTCAGAACAGGGCTGGATGGTTATTGAGGCAAATATCAACTTTGGCACAGAGGGGTTCCAGGCAGCCGGGCTGTCACTAAAAAGAATGCTCTGTGACATGGTCATGGCAGGAGAGATATAAGTTTGTGTTTGAATCGGTGTGTCCCATTTTACTTGACCATTACATGCTGTTTGGACCCAATGTAAAAAGGGCATGTACATTGACATGCCCTTTGACAGCTCTTCTGAGAAAGACTTAAGGTAAATTAAGGCTATACCTCCTGCATGGTCACAAACTTCAGTGCATGGGTGGTGCACTTTGTAACACAGGCTGGTTTAAGTCCGGCATCTACCCGGTCCATGCAGTAATCACACTTGACAGCCTTTCCTGTCTCAGGATTAAGCTGCGGAATTCCCCAGGGACAGGCACCTGCGCATGCCATACAGCCAATGCACTTGTCTGCATCTACAAAGACAATTCCGTCCTCCTGCCGTTTCTGCATGGCCTTTGTGGGGCATATGTCAACGCAGAACGGCTCTTCGCAGTGATAGCATGAACGGAACTGAAATTCTGTCTTAGGAACTCCCTTGACTGCCTTAAGCGGTTCATGGGTTATCTCACAAAGGATAGGTCCAACCGGAAGATTTTTATTGGTTTTGCAGTGTACCTCGCAGCCATGACAGCCAATGCACCTTCTTGAATTGAGATAGATCATGTATTTGTTCACAGTTCCACCCTCCTTGCAGGATTTCTGTGGCTTCGGCGCACAGTTACGAATTTTTCACACAGGCACAGTCCGCCACCGGCAGGATCCATTTTCTGTAATAGACCTTCCTGCAGTTTCTGGTCACTCATTCCTGCGTGATATGCCCTTGACTGAAGGGGAATCTGCCGCCCAAATCCATGAACAGTATAGACCGCCTCTGGATGTATGAATTCGGTTACATGGGCCCGGACAATGCCCTTCTGGGTATCTGCTATAACATCAACCCAGTCCCCCTCACTGATTCCAAGTTTGCTGGCCACCCGTTTGTTTATCCACAGGGTATTTTCAGGAAAAAGTTCATGAAGCAGGGGGTTGTTTATTGTGTGTCCATGCGCATGCACTGGTGAACGGCCAAAGATGAGTCTGAATCTGCCCTTTGGAGGTTTGGCTGGACTCTCATAGGGTTTGAGGGAGGGAAGACCTGCATCCTCAAGCACTTTACTTATAATCTCAATCTTGCCTGAAGGGGTCTTGAACTTGTCATCAATATTATCATACATGATAGGCTTGTCTGAAAGCTCAATGTAACCCTTTTCATCAAACTCTTCGTAACTGTGGCCAGTTGGTTCAAGCTGCCACTTCCACAGCTCTTCGATTGTATTAAATGGAAAATATTCACTGAAGCCCATACGGTCAGCGATCTGTTTGAAAATTTCCCAAGACGGCTTGGTATCAAAACGCGGCTCTACTGCCCTTTGACGTAGTGTAAAGCGCGGTTTGGGCCCCTTCTGAGTGATAATAGGGGTTTCTCTCTCAAGGTACATTGATTCAGGCAGGATAACATCACTGAACCACCCAAACTCACTATAATGGGTATCAATGGAGACCAGTAGTTCTGCATTTTCTAACGCCTCTTTCTGGGCTGCCGGGTCAGGAAAGCAGTTAAAGGGATCATGCCTGTAACATATCACCGCCTTGATGGGGTATGGCTCTCCTGTGGCAATGGCATCATAAAAAAGATGGAACAGCCCTGGTCCCTTGTCAAAATGCTTGTATTTTGTCCCAACACCGTCTGCCCGTTCCTTCTCCGGTTTTGGCACAAGTGCATCAAGGCTCCTGAGCCCCTTTACACCACAATCACCAGGTCCCTTGGGAAAGAGCTGACCTCCCTGCTTCTCGATATTTCCCATGAGAACATTCAGAATCTGAAGTGCCCTGCTTGCATAAAATGAGTCGCTGTATCGTGAGAGCATCCAGCCTGGGTGGAAAATGACCTTTGGCCTCTGGGAGGAGATCTCCTCAACAAAGCCTTTGAGCTTGTTAGCCTTTATTCCACACTCCTTTGCAGCCCATTCTGCAGTATATGGCTCAATAAATTCCTCGAGTGCTTCAAAGCCTGTTACATACTTTTCAAGGAACTCCCTGTCATAAGCCTCTTTTTTGAGCACCTCGTTTATCATACCCAGGGCAAGGGCATAGTCAGTGCCAGGGCGCACCTGGAAGAACCTGGTTGCCTTGATTCCAGTAAGGCTCTGCCGTACGTCAACATAGGTAAGACTGCCACCGGCCTCAAGCATATCCATAACCTGGTTAGCCTCGGCAATACGAAGGGATGCAAGGATATTCCTGCCGAACAGCACAAGATGCTTGGAGTTTTTAATGTCGTAAATCAGCCCCTTTCTGCCCAAGCCATATATGGATTTGCTGGCATGATGAACATTTCTTCCGCATCCACTATCATGGTTGGTAAAGTTGGGGCTTCCAATACCGTGAATAAACGCCTTGGCTATGTCCAGGAATGGACCACCACGGCAGCTCATCATTATGGCCTCTGGCCCGTACTTGTCCTTGATCTTTTTAAGTTTATCCGCAACGTAATCAAGGGCTGCATACCAGCTTACAGGCTCCCAGTTTCCAGCCCCGCGTCCACCTTTTCTTATAAGGGGTTGCTGTGGCCGTTCACTGTCCTTTTGAAGCGCAATACCAGCGGAACCTTTGGCACAAAGCGCCCCGCCCAGAAGATGGGGATTTCCTTCAATCCACTTGATTTCGCCATCTTCAACTTCAACTCTGATGGGACATCGGACCGAACACATGCCGCACATGCTCCATACTGTTTTTTTCATGAGTATTCCTCCGTTAATGTTAATATTGTTAAGAGGTTATGAGTCATCCTCATCCTTTCCTACAGGATTTTTCATGGGGGGCAGTTTAACCTTGAACACTGTCTCCATTCCTGCCTGGACATATTCTTGTTCATCAGGAGGAGACTGAACCTCCATGGTCCCGCCATGATCACGCACAATCCCGAAAGAGACAGAAAGTCCAAGTCCGGTCCCTTTACCAACACTCTTAGTTGTGAAAAAGGGATCAAAAACCCTGCTTATTACGTCTTCAGGTATGCCCGGCCCTGTATCACCAATAATGACCTCAACCCCACCCTCTGTTGTTCTCTTTGTCCAAATCCCGATAATACCATCATTTTCCATGGCATCATGGGCATTGTTTATAAGGTTCATGAAGACCTGCCTCAACTTTCCTTCATCAGCAAGGACCTTAGGCAGGTTGTCGTCAAACACCCGATGGACATATATTCTGTCCATATTAAGGGTATGTTCCATTACAGAGAGGATGTCCTCGATAAACTGGTTGATATCTGTTGGACCCATCCTGTTTTCCAGGGATTCCCTTGAAAATTTGAGAAGATCCGCAACAATGCGCCGGCAGTTCTGGGTTTGTTTTTCTATGATGGCAAGGGTTTCAAGTGCCTCTTTATTTTCCTGAAAATCCTCTTCTAGTATCTGGGTATATCCAAGTACAATCCCCAGTGGAGTGTTAATCTCGTGGGCGACTCCGGCAGCAAGCTGCCCAATGGATGCCATCTTCTCCTGCTGTATCAGGGTCTCAGTCACCTGCTTTAGTGCTGTTATGTCCTTGGCAATAGCCTCACTACCTATGATCTTATTGTCCTTATCCTTAATTGCAGATGCTGAGATCAGCAGGGTCATAAAGCTTCCGTCACTTTTAATAAGGTCTGTTTCAAAGTCTTTTATATGTCCCTGCGATGCAAGTTCCGTGTAATATTTTGTCCAGGCCTTCTTGTCTTTGAAAAATGCTGATATAGGGACGCCGATAATGTCGTCAGGCGTGTCATAGCCAAGGAGTTCCACGCCGGTTGCATTGATGTCTGCAATTTTCCAGTGTTTATCACAAAAAAAGACCGCATCCTGAGAATGTTCAAACAGGCTCCTGAACTTCTGCTCTGACTGCCTCAGTTTCTGGGTACGTTCTTCAACACGGCGCTCCAGGTTCTGATTTAGTTCACGCAGTGTGGAATGGGCATGTGCAAGCATCTTGTTGGTCTTTTCAAGCTCAACTGCATCATCCCGAATCCTCTGCATGACACTCCTTACATTTGCGTAATAAAATGTAAGCGTGGCTATAGCCACAAAGGTCATTGTGTTAAAGCCCCCTGTGTAGGGAGCTAAAATTTTCCAAATGTGAGGATAGCCAATTATGATAAATAGATACCGCAGTATGTGGGCTGTTGACCTGGATACTGCAAATATCAGGAGCGCCACACTGAACCAGAAAAAATAGCCGCAAAGTATGTTTCTACGTCTGATCTGCTTGATCTTCCAGGCATACCGAGTTGCCATGACCGACAAGACGATCATAAGGCCGGCTCCCAGAAAATCTATTATATGGACGGGAAAGAGGGGGAGCGAGGTCATTTTTTCTTACACACCTCACGCTCTTTCTTTTCATTAACTGCCTCGTGGTAGGAATTTTTTAAAAAGAGCATCATGAACCACATTGCAGGAACACAGAGAAGATGGTCGTTGCGGGTAATATAGAAGAGCCATCTCTGCCACGTCAGAGGACCTGAGAGCGCCTGATCCATAAGGTTCTTACCGGTGATGGCCCCTTCTGGAAGTTTGATCCCCAGACTGTGAACAACAAGTGCATTAATATTCCACAACAGGAAGAAAAAAAGGGAAATCTTCAGATACTTCCATCCCTGACAGTGCCCAACCGGGTGCATGTGAAGTGTATAGATCAAAAATATCATGGCTATTGCAAAAAGCACATGGGCCATCTGATGTACATACAGACCCTCTGGCGGGCCATGAACCTGAACTGCCTGGGCCGGACATGCGGTGATTAGCACCAAAGACAGGGCAAGCCAAACTATTTGTTGCAGACAGGAAAATCTGGATTTGACCATTCGATTGTTCGCCTGTGATTTAGGATGATCTTACATCAATTTATTTGATATGGAGTCAGAGGGTTTGGCGAAGGATAGGTACAAAAAATATGCCAGAATGGCTTTTATGGTAGGAAGTTGTTGTTTAATTCGGTTTTGATAAAGAAAAGATGGCTGATCACGGCTTAAAAAAACACCGCATTCCACCTCTTTTTAAACTGATTGAGGTATTTAACATGCTGTATTAACAGCCCATTATTGCCTTTATTGCCTGTTATAGCTAACTCCTTTTTCTCTGATATCAAGAGGAAAGTCAGCCAATGGAAGAAAAACGTTTATGAGCATAGACTGATAAAAAAAATCCGTGAAAGACTGCAACCTTTATGTTGCTGTATGAAATTAAGGATGCGCTTCCTTGAATATAATCGAACCTCACTTAAATAGCAGATGCTTACAAACGGTAACTGTCAAGGCTTTAATATGAAAAATGCCAAAATATAACTCGCTGATTTAAAAAACTAATTCAAGATGTCTTTTTAATTCGCCTAATGCAACCTTTTTGTTGCTGGTAAAAGGCATGCCATGTTTCAGGGAAGCCGCTACTCAGACCTTGCCTGTATAAGACAACTCACGGATTTTACAGGACAATAAAAAAAATCTTAATGAAACCCTTCAACCATTATTTTTGGCTTAATCTTTGCAAATGACATTATCCATACCATGTGGACTCGCTTAATTGAATGGGTTCTTGATAACACACTGGCGCTGCATATAGCAGCAGTATGGCAAGGGTTTAATCCCAAAACATAAGAGAGGAGTAACAGTATGAAATTTAGAAATGGTCTGATGTTGCTGTTCTGTTGCCTGATTTTGGCAGTGGTGCATTCAACAGCATTTGGCGCAACCGTCACCTTGAACGCCAATGAGATTACAGCCGGGCAACCCGTGACAGTCACAGGTCAGATAACACCCGGTCAGGATCTTGTATTGGTAATCTGCAACGATAAACCTTTCAAACCTTCTGATTCAACAGGAGAGAAGGAGAGAAAGAAACTTGAAAAACTCTTCGGTGACACGGCCATTCCTCCAATCTTCTATGTTGTCACCACCAATCCCCAGGCCTACGCAACTCCAAAGACTGTTGCCAAGGGACAGACAACAGGACCATTTGCATTTCCGCCGTTCAAGTTTGAGGTGCAGGTCAACAAAATAAAGAAGTGGTCAGAGATTTCAGCAGACGCCCGGGCTGCCCTTGCCCCTGTGGTTACCAATGCAAGGCAGTGGGATTTCCTGATTTTTACCCATGAAAAGAAGTTCGGGATCAATACCATCTCCAAGGAACGTCCTATTGGTGGCGGTAACGCAAGGATGGTCCTGTCCGATTTCTCTAAAGACCCCGCTCCCTGGAATGAAGGTGTCAGTGTCCAGCTAGACAAAACCACCGGCAAGTTCTCCGTAACTATGACACCTTACAAGAACCTTGCTCCGCATACCAGGATGGCAGTGGTTGTAAATGGACAGAAGGCAGCTACATTCACCATCAAACCCTCAGGATATTTCTTCTCCAAGGGTAATACCTATATGAACCCCCTTGTGGTTCTGGGAGGCGCACTGGTCATCGGTTGCCTGTTTGTCATCATGGGCGCTGCAGGCGGCCTCTTTACTGCTGCCTACCAGATTACAGTAATCGGAACAAAAGGTCCAATTGGTGTAAATGCAGCAAATACTATTAAACCCACCAACCTGTTCCTTACTCTCATTTCTCCTCTTTCTGGCCTGATTAACTATTATAAAGAAAAGCGTTTTGCATGGCCGGTTGCTGCATTTTTCGCAGCGGGCATCTTAATTGGCGCCTTCTTCATTGGGCCGACATTTTCTGCCAAGTATCTACCTCTCAAGGCTTACAAATTCTACCTCGGAATAGTTTGCTGTCTTATCGGTATCAAGCTGTTCACTGAAAGCCTCCCAAGCCAGATTGAAAAGAAAAAGGCAATGAAGGCCATTATTCAGAAGTTCAACAAGGCTGTTGAAGAGGCCAAAAAGACTGGAAAGGCTGCAGAGCTTGGAAAGGTAGAGTTTGACAAATTTAATATAGTCAAATTCAACATGCGATTCTGGGGTGAGACATTTGTTGCAAAGCCGTTGCACATGTTTGTTGGCGGCGTACTCATGGGCGTAATTGCCTCCTCATTTGGTGTTGGCGGCGGTTTCATGTTCATGCCTTTCATGACAACATTCATGGGATACCCCATGTACCTTGCAGTGCCAATTGCAATTTCAGGTGCATTTGCCACTTCTCTTGGCGGTATTGCCAAATATATCCTCATGGGCTACCAGCCTGACTGGGTAATGGCAGCCTGTATTGCAGGCGGTGCAATGGGCGGTGGTATGATAGGCCCCAGAATTCAGAAAAAGCTTCCTGAGATATTCCTAAAGAGGATGCTTGCCCTTGCACTGATTATCGTATTCATGAAGTACACCAAACTCTTGCCCTTCTTCAGGTAACAGCAAATGTGCTTCCGGGCAGGTTGCTCTCCCTGCCCGGAACACGCCTATTACATTTTGCATATTACCTGGAATCACATACTAAACTCCCTGAATATGATCTATGAGCAATTCATAGGTCCTCTATTCTTCCTCCTCGGCCAGGGGCTTAATGTTCTCATACTTAAGCCCCTGGTTTTTCTCCAGTTGCCTGTAAGCCTTCAAATTATGGTTGCTGCCCTTGTCTTCGCAGCAATCTCCATCCTTCTCAGACGTCTCTTGCGCGTTAAAGAACACGAACTTGATTTCCGGAAAAAATTTGCTGAAAAATACAGCATACAGGAAGACATCGCCAAAATCAGCGACTGGAAGATAAAGAGCCTGATGTTTGATTATGCAGACAAGGAACTTGATGAGTTTTTCAATAACTACATGGCGCAAAAATATGTGAAGTATGTAGCAGTTTATCTTATGCCACTGTTCCTTGGAGAAATATGGTTGAATAGTGTCTTCTCCCCTGATAAGCTGTATGATATACATGGAAGCACTTTCGCATTGCCCTTACCACCGAATAGTCTGGGGATCCACGGGCTGACTGTCTCTGCTCTGTTTCTGATAACCTGGGTAATTGGACTGATGTTGTTTGGTATGCTGGCCAGGTTTGTTGGCAAAAACAGCACGCGCATAACCGGTGTCCCTTCAAGGCAGGGTTAATTTTCCATCTGATTGCCCTAAATATTAATTAAGAGTCAAGTCAGGAGTTACTATGGCAAGAATAATGGTGCTGGATGATGTCATGGATGCTGGTGTCCTCATAAAGGCCATACTGAGCCGTAAAGGTCATGAGGTCTTTCCGTTTACGGAAGAAGAGGAAGCCCTGAAATTTATAGCTGACGGTAACATGGTTGACCTTGCAATCCTGGATATGAAGCTCAAGAAGATGAGTGGAATCGAAGTCCTTGAAGAGATAAGAAAGATGAACCAGGATATAAAGGTAATGATGCTTACCGGGTATCCCACCATCGAAACTGCAAGACAGGCACTTAATCTCGGTGCCTCTGAATACTGCGTAAAACCCATTGACAAAAAGGAACTGGAAGAAAAGGTTGCCGGTCTGATTGGAGATGTGAAAGATTAGGATTTTGTCAGCCTGAGCCTGCTCCTGATTTTTTTGCAGATGCAAGGGCATGGAAATATGCCTGTATGAATTTCCCTGAAAGGGCATCAAGATAGCTGAATTTAAGCTTTATCTCATCTGGTAGCACACCTGAGAGCGCCAAAAACATATTTTTTGAAATATTTTCCAGAATATCATCTATAAGATCTTTGTTCAGGTCAGTATCCTCTGGAATCCCCTCAAGCCTGCACCGAACAGGCCTGATTTCAAACGCAATACACTTGCCATCCACATTAAGAGGACACATAAGGTTCTCGGAACGGAAGACATTCTCCCTTGCCTGATCAATGAGGGTCCCTCTCCACTTTTTAAGTCCTTCTTTAAGCGCTGATGAAACATCTACAGCACGCTGGATTATTTCGTGCCTCTCTTTGAGCTTAAAAGTTGTGTTTATCCTGTTCATGAGATAAACACATTCGATCAGCCACAACTCAAAGTAGTGTCTGCAACATTCATCAGTTTCCTGCCCACAGCGCTGCGCCTCCTTTTGGGTTGAGCAGAGCCTCTTCCACTGCTCATCCACTTCTTCTGCAACAGCTTCATACTCTGCAAAAAACTCTGCAAGGTCAACTTCCTGTCTGCCTTCAAGGGAAGGTTCTCGGATCTTGAGCACCCCCTGTTTCTTGCCGTATTTCTTGAGCAGCCTCCATTGGGAGTAGTTGGTTGGGTTTGACCTGGTTTTTTTCAAAGTCTTGGTGGCAGCCTTCATCCCAAGGCCACGCCTTAAAAGATAGGCGGTTATCAGAGTGCCGGTCCTGCCAATGCCGTGTCTGCAGTGAACCAGGACCTTTTTACCCAGGTAGAATGCCTCATCCATCCATTCAAGCGCCTTTTCCAATGCCTCCATATCAGGGGCACTTTCATCAGGAATAGGCAGGTAGTAAACGTCAAAGCCGGAATCCTCCTCAATCTCGTGGAGATCGCAGTACTCTCCACACAGGTTTACAATGGCGCTTATCCCCTGATCCCGTATTGAATCAAGTTCTGCATAGGACATGGGGGCATAACCTGCTGCAAGGTTATCGGTTATCCAGGTAAGTTGGTATGCACGGTTATCCTGCTGAGGCAAAATCACACCTTCCTTTCATAAACTGTTCTGCAAGTGCCTTAAGATTATCATCTTTTCCAAGCCTCATGTCCATAAGCCGGGTTGCGCCAAGAAGCCTTCCAAGAACAGGAAGCACTTCTTCAAGTGTTTCTGCCGAAGCATGTCTGAACACCGCATCTACCAGCTCTCCTTTGAGATCCACTTCAAATCCGAGCCCCTCAAGTACCAGTTTCAGGAGGGTTGCCCTTCGAAACCTGCCCTCATCATCTCCACCTCCACCGGAAAACCTGAATGTTATGTAGTTGTTTGCCGGTGTGTCTGTTTCAAGGGCATCAATAACCACAAAGTGATAGCCAAACCTGATGCTCAGGTTCATGTAATCTGATGAAATGATTGCATAGCTTGCAAGGGCAGGGGAGTCCTTGCTTATTATTCCCCCACCAAGCACAATGCTGTCATACTCTCCCCAGTCAAAGTGTTCGCCTTCATCCCAGGCTATTGCAGGATCACTTAATCCCTTCCATATACTCAGCATCGGCCTGCAGCTAATATCATCAATAGTTAGCTCTTTTTTTGAAACTGCAGATTCCGCTACTCCACCCCCTGCATCAATCACAAAAAAATTAATGGGGAGATTTACATCAAGTTTTTTTGCCCCACGGGCGCTGCCTCGCTTTCTGTCTCCTAGGCTGAACATCCCCTGCATAGCCTTTTCGTGACAGAATCGCAAGATATCATGGAGGGTTCTGCAATTTTCAGGCTTGAAATCAGGAGATTCATGATCCACCAGGTTGAGCTTCAGTATAAACTTCATGATGTATCTGAGCTTTGCCATAAAGGGGCTGTCCTCTGGAACGCACGCCCTGGCATCTTGACTGTCTTCAAGAAGCTCAGCTACCTTTCCCTCATATATTTTCATGCCACTTGCATCAACCGTGATGGTCATGCCTGTTTCAATACGGCTGCATGCATTTTGAACCCCTGACAGAAATGGCAATCGTGCCTCCCGTGCCACGGTGGCTGCATGACTGGCAGAGACAGCCTCTTCACTGATGATTGCTGCAATCCTGCTGAAAAAGGCAACATAGGATGGTGGAATGCTCCTTGCTACAACCACTGCGCCATCAGGCACATCCATGAGATGCTCCCTGGACTTTATGACAAATGCCTTGCCCCATGCCCTTCCAGGCGAGGCAGTAACCCTGCCTTCAAGAATAGGCTTTTGGGATACTGTCCGCCCTTCCTCCCTGTAATTCTCCATATCAGGAAGTGTGAAAGGGCGGGTCTGAAGGCAGAGAATGCCCCTGTTTTTATCAACACACCACTCCATATCCTGGGGGGATCCGAAAAAGTTTTCTGCCTTCATGCCCCATTCGGCCAGCTTTAGCGCTGTTTCATCGTCTATGCACACATGCTTCTGATCTTCCGGCCGTACCTGTTCCACTGCAATATCGCCATTTTCAAGACAAACCATTTTCTTCTCTTTTTTCCCAGGCTGCCTGCTGATGACGCTGTGAGGCTTTTCTCTTCTAAGGTAGATTCTGTCAGGAGACACCTCACCGTTAACTGCAGTTTCTCCAAGCCCCGGTACAGCATGAATAACTATCTCGCCAAACTCTTCCTGTCCATGTTCTTCATCCTGCCTTTCAGGTGCCTCTGTATAAAGGATTCCGGCAGCTATAGGGTCTATCATCTCCTGAACGACCACTGCCATTGGGGTTTCAAGATCAAGCATGCCGTGCATTATCCTGTAGGTGAGGGCAGATGGTGAATACTTGCTTGCAAGCACATCCAGGTAGGCATCGCAAAGCTGGTTCAGAGGGACATTAAGCCTTGTCAGGTACTGACCTGCAAAGCTGTTTTCAGAATCCTCTGCAACAGCACTGCTCCTTACGGAGAAAAAGCCGTGAGAGCTCTCCTTTGCGCGTCCACTTCTTTCTAGGATTTCATTTGCATATTCTGTAATCTCACTGATAATATCATCAGGGACCTTGGATGATCTAATTAAATGCATCAGCTCGCTTGAGCTGCCTTCAAGGGATTGCGGATCAGATAGATCGATTTGGCTTAAAAGTTGGGCAATTTTCCTGTTTAGATCATTAAATTCAAGAAAAAAATAAAAGGCATTGGTTGAAATAACAAAAAAATCAGGCACAGGAAGGTCAAGTCCCTGTGAGAGAAGGGCAAGATGCGCCCCTTTGCCCCCTATCTTATTGACCAAATCCTGGTTCAGTTCAAAGGGGATTTTAGCAGGATTTTGGATTTCGATTATATTTTGCCCTGAAGCAGGGTAGAAAACAAAAGGAGGGGAAAAATCATAATCCGGCGGAGCCAGCATAAACCGGATATAAAAGTTAAATTTTTTATAGTAATCCTTGAGGGATAGATGCTCCATGGGAGACATGACCTCAAGGTCATGCACCATGTCTCCTATAGCGTCAGACATGGTTGTGGCAAGGTAGGATACCCGGGAAAAATCACAAAGCTTCCTGCAGTAAAATATCTCTTCAAGCTCTGCCATGCAGTCATGGGCCTTTCGATCCTTGTGCAGGAGGTCCTTGAATGCCTCATATTTTTCCCTTAGAAGCGTGCCAGGGGCTATGACCTGGTAGGTCCAGTACTTGAAAAGTGTATTTAGAGACACGGCATCCCCCTCTCTGGCAACTATTTTTTAAGTTGCCCATGATATTTAATTATACAACCTTTCTGGGCAGAAGACCAGTTTGGCGATTTGTTGACACCGCATTTTTCGGTATTAGTTTAATGCAATGCCAAAGCTTAGGCCGTGAAATACGGATAAGTTTGTGCATAAATACCTCAATCACAAAAAGTCAATTTTCTTCTTGTATTATTCAGGATAATGATTTAGAATAAAGCGTTTCGCCGCATATCTGGAGGAGAGATGTGCTTTATTTTATGTTTCAAT
>JALWJV010000227.1 GCA_026996955.1 Deltaproteobacteria bacterium | reverse complement strand
CCTGTTAGTTGTTCATCTTCTTTATCATTCAAAATGTATTCTTCTTTTTCATCCACAGAGTTAATTTTTTACATTGTTTTTTTTCTGCAAACAGTTAGAATTTCATAATCAGATATAGCTGATACTATTGTTAATAAAGCCGTTGATAATTTGATAATAACACGTTTTGCCTGTGAAGCTCATTTTTTGTAACAAATTTTTCAAGCCGCTTATTAACAGCCTTAACACAGAATATATATTTAAAATCAGCATGTTAAAAACTTATTAACAAAACAAACATTCCTTATAATAATAATTTTTTGTCTTTATATAATGGAGAATAATTATGCTTCATGTTGTAGTTGATAGGGAAAAGATAGTTGGGCCACTCCAGAAGGTTCAGTCCATTGTAGATAAAAAGACTATTATGAATATAATCAATAACGTCTTTATATATACTGATGACGAAAATTTGTTTCTGGAAGCCACAGACCTTGAAATCAGCTATCGGGGAAAAATACCTTGCCAAATACTGCATCAGGGAGCTGTAACGGTTAATTCACGAAAGCTCTATGAGATTATAAGGGACTTTCCTTCTCAGGAGATCGAATTTAAGGAAGATGACAATTACTGGCTTACAATAGGCGCTGGTGAGAAGGCGGAATACAAAATTGGAGGTCTTCCTCCGGACGATTTTCCAAAGTTCAGGCAGATTAACTCGGAAAATTATACTGATATATCCTCAGACACACTCAAGTCTCTTATAGACAAGACAATTTTTTCAGCCTCGTTTGATGAGAAAAAATTTGCATTATCAGGTATCTTTGTCCAGCAGATAAATGAAGGGTCTGATCCTGAAACCACCACATCCCTGATAAGAATGGTAAGTTCTGACGGCCACCGTTTAAGTTTAATGGAATCAGAGGTGGATTCAGAGCATTTTGACCTGACTAAGGGGATAATTCTGCCACGAAAGGGCGCACAGGAGATAAAAAAGATAATCGAGGACAAGGAAGTTGCCCGCCTTGGAGTGGATGAAAAATTCTGCTTTGTCCATAGTGGAGATGACCAACTTGTAATCAGGCTGATTGAAGGGACGTTTCCAGATTACAGGGTTATAATTCCGGAAACCAGGGAGCGTTTTTTTACATTCAAAAAAGAACTGGTATATAACGCCTTAAAAAGAATCTCCGTGTTATGCTCTGATAACGTATTCAGGGGAGTAAAGGCCTCTGTTGCCCAGGGTGCCATGGAGATTGAATCACTGGACAAAAATCTTGGAGAGGCCAGGGAGATTGTAGAGGTCACATTCGATGGAGAGCCATTTGAAATTGCCTTTAATGCGAAGTATATGATGGACGCCCTTATGGTAATGGAGTCAAAAGAGGTGATTCTCACGGTTAACAATTCGGACTCGCCATGTCTCCTTACAGGGGAGGATGATCCGGGATTTTTGGGTCTGATAATGCCCATGCAACTGGAAACAGAATAATAAAACTTGAATCAGGGTAAACAGGCTTTTTAAACACATTTATTTAAATATTCAGATAATACGGTAAGTTCATGTCAGATAATCAGTACGGTGCAAAACAGATAAAAGTTCTTTCAGGTCTTTCAGCAGTAAGGAAAAGGCCTGCTATGTATATTGGTAATACTGCAATTGAAGGTCTTCATCACCTTGTCTATGAGGTGGTTGATAACAGTATTGATGAGGCACTTGCAGGATTTTGCACTGAGATACATGTAAAACTGCTGGAAAATGGCGCTGTGGTTGTTGAAGACAATGGACGCGGCATTCCTGTGGACATGCATCCCACTGAAAAGGTTCCAGCCATTGAGCTTGTAATGACCAGGCTGCATGCAGGGGGCAAGTTTGATCATCAAACCTACAAAGTATCAGGCGGTCTCCACGGTGTCGGCGTGTCTGTGGTAAATGCCCTTTCTGTTTATCTTGATGTGGAAGTTTACCGGGATGGAAAGATATATCATCAGCATTATGAACGGGGAATTGCAACCGGCGAGCTTGAGTGCCTTGGGGATACCACCAAGAGGGGAACGCACATAGAATTCTTGCCTGACCCTGAGATTTTCAAGGAAACTACAGAATTCCAATTTGATATACTGCAGGCAAGGATGCGAGAGCTTGCCTTTCTGAACCCTCAGATAAAAATAACGCTTGAAGATGAAAGATCAGGAAAAAGCGCCACATATCACTTCAAGGGAGGAATTGTCTCATTTGTTGAATACCTGAATAAAAACAAGGACGTTGTAAATGAAAAACCCATATACATTCAGGGCGAGAAAAACCAGGTGCAGGTTGAGGTAGCCTTACAGTACAACAGGGGCTATTCAGAAAAGATTTTAAGTTACGTAAATAACATAAGGACTAAAGAAGGCGGATCTCACGTTACAGGGTTCAGGCAGGCGTTAACAAAGTGCATTAACAAATATGCAAGCGATGATATTGTGCCGAAAAAGCTGAGGGAAAAACTGGGGGGCGATGATGTCAGGGAAGGTCTGACAGCAGTGATTTCTACCCGGGTGCCAAATCCGCAGTTTGAGGGCCAGACAAAGACCAAACTTGGAAACAGTGAGGTCAGGTCGGTTGTCCAGTCAATAGTTCACGAGGCGCTTTCAACATACCTTGAAGAAAATCCCAACGAGGCAAAGAAGATTTTAGCTAAAGCGGTTGATGCAGCACGGGCAAGAGAGGCTGCAAGAAAGGCAAAGGAACTTACCCGGAAAAAGGGTGCAGGAAATGACATTTTGATGGCTGGAAAGCTGGCGGAATGCCAGGAAAAGGACCCTGCTAGAAGGGAAATTTATATAGTAGAGGGTGACTCTGCAGGTGGAAGCGCAAAACAGGGCAGGGACCGAAGCAATCAGGCCATTCTCCCCCTGCGGGGCAAGATAATGAATGTGGAAAAGGCAAGGTTTGACAAGATGCTTTCCAGTGAGGAGATAAGAAACCTCATTGCAGCACTTGGAACAGGAATAGGCGCTGAAGACTTTGACCCGGAGAAAGTACGTTATCACAAGATAATTATCATGACAGATGCCGATGTTGATGGTGCACATATTCGAACACTTCTCCTTACATTCTTTTACCGCCAGATGCCTGCCCTGGTGGAATCCGGTTTTCTCTACGTTGCACAACCACCCCTTTACAGGGTTGCCTGGGGAAAAAAGAACGAACTCTTTCTGAAAGATGATGAAAGCCTGGACAAGTTTCTGTTTGAAAGGGCGATTAAGGATTTTCAAATACGCCCTCACGGATGGGATAGGAATATTTCAGGAAAGAAGTTGATAGAAATTCTATCAAAAATTTCCAGTTATCAGGATGCCCTTACTGCGGTTGAGAAAAAGGGCTGCTGGAAGGAGCTGGCAAAGGCACTTCTTGAACTTGACATAACCTCTTCAGATGCCTTTAAAGACGAAGGTTATGTAACTGATATAGCGTCAAAACTTTCAGAAAAGGGTTTTATAACAGGCAAGGTAAAGCCCTGTGGTAACGAGATACCGGGCTATGAATTTACAGTGGGTATGAAAAATCTGGCATATCTTACCTCAACCATTGGTCCGGATTTGATGAATATGCCTGAGTTCAAACGCCTTGTAAAAATATATGGCCAGATGTCCGATTTTGATACAAACCCTGTGGACCTGATTCACAATGACGAGATAATTAAGACCTGCGAGAGCTCTGAAGAGGTAATTGAATACTTCCGTATAGCCGGCAGAAAAGGGATAAATATTCAAAGATATAAAGGTCTTGGTGAAATGAATCCTGAACAGTTGTGGGATACTACAATGAATCCCGAAAAGAGAACCCTCCTTCAGGTAAGCATAAGGGATGCAGATGAGGCTGAACTTCTGTTTACCACGCTGATGGGTGAAAAAATTGAACCAAGACGCCAGTTTATACAGTCTCATGCTCTGGAGGTAAGTGAGCTGGATATCTAGTCAACTTTTAGGGTGAGTGAG
>JALWJV010000226.1:2994-3972 GCA_026996955.1 Deltaproteobacteria bacterium | reverse complement strand
TCCGGTGAATAATTTCTTGTTTTTCTAAGGCTTGCTACGCCAAAATCGCGAAACTCGCTGGTCCCTCGCTCAGACAGACGCGATTTTTATGGCTACGCTTCGCCAAGAAAAACTACGAAATTATTCAGAGTCACTCCAAAACAAGACCATTTACCACACTATAGGCAAACATTAAAAAAACGCCCAAAATAAAAAACCCACTCCAAGGCAATTACCCTGGAGTGGGATATATGTAATCGATCCTGGAAAAGGAATCGTTGAGTGCTGGTGGCGGTGCAGGGACTTGAACCCCGGACGCCGCGGATATGAGCCGCGTGCTCTGACCAACTGAGCTACACCGCCGTGTGCGGGTTACCTTATTAACTATTTTGGGGTTGTTGTCAAGTTTTATATGCAAATCTACAACTCAAAAACCCTTTACCTGCAGCCAGGATTTTATGCGCTGCTCAAGCATAAACAAAAGATCCGTCTCTTTGCCCATTGCCTGCTGAACCGCATGAATATTTTGTTCTGAAAGCCGGTCATAAAGCCTGCGGCACATATAGTTGATACAGATTACGTGCCGTGCCAGAAGCTGACACCCTTTTTCTCCCAGAAACCAGCAACCTGTTGGGTCCTGGCGTTTCAATGGAATGTCTGCTCCCATGAGCAGATTTATAAGCAGGAGCACTGAATCAAACTTCTCCTCTATTCCCTTGCCGCAGCAGCTTCCGCCATCATTGACTGCACAGTCAGTACATTCCGTAACCACTCCATTTTCGTCCATTGCCTGCCAGCTCTCATTAACCGCCTCCCGGTACTGATTCAACAGGGGAAGGATATCTGGCTCCTTTAACAGTTCATTGCCAATGGCATCAAAAAGTGCCCTGGCATTTTCAATCTTCGCCTGCATACTGTGCCCAGGGCCTATCAGTAGCCTGCACTGTGATCTTGGAATATCTTTGGTCATAAATTTATTTTTTTCAATCGCCCGCTTCG
>JALWJV010000226.1:0-2984 GCA_026996955.1 Deltaproteobacteria bacterium | reverse complement strand
TGAACCTTGAGCTTTGAGCTTTCAGCCTTGAGCTTCTTTCTTTGCGTTCTTGGCGTCCTTTGCGGTTCAGCTTTTATCTTTCAGACTTTAAGCTTCCGGCTGTCCGGAATCCTGTACCGCAAGACTCAATAGCCTCTTGCCGTCACTGAACATCAGCCTCCTGGAAACCATGCCCTGAACAAACTGTCCAAGCTGCTCCAGTTTTATCCTGTCCCCTGCCATTTCCATTACCTCCTCAACTGTCCTGACATCAAGGCAGAAAAGATATATCTCCCTGGACAGGCCATTAAGCCTGTGGAAACGGCTGATTCCTTCAGGAGTGACCTGACGGATTGACAAAAATTCCTTCCCATCCCGAAATCCCAGCAGGATTTTATGCAGGCCCAGTCTCGCCCGGGCCCTTCGCATCTCTCTAACCCTGTTTTCAACAGGTCTCCAGCGGCGCTGCTGCTCCCTCCTGTCACCTGCATAGGTCAATATAAGAGATGCCGGGGCAGAATCTCCACTGCCAAAAAGCCTCTTCCACCACGGATGCGGGCCAATCCGGCTTATGCCAAGTTTTTCCCTCTCTGCCTCTGCCGGGCTTCCATGACCAAGCCAGAAGGAGACTGTTCGTAACGGCCTGTATGGCCATACAAAATCAAGAAACTTCAGGGTCTCCTGCACCTCAGCATCTGTGCTTCCAGGAAAATGAACAATCAAATTCCCGTCAAGCTCAACTCCTGCCTCAAAGGCGTGGCGCATTGCAGCAATATTTGAAATTACAGAGGCCCCTTTGCCAAGCCTCCTGAGGAGAGAATCACTCAGTGCCTCAATACCTACCTGAAGCGTAGTCAGGCCTCCCCGTGCCATACGTGCATACTCATCCCGTGAATGAACAGCCCTGAGCTCCGCAAAGATGCTGTAATCCCTGCTGTGGGCTGAAAGTATATCAAACAGCGCCGCTGCCTGTCTCCGGGGAAGGACATTATCCATAAAGGCAAAATCTATGCACCGGTAACGTCTTGACAGTGAGTCAATCATTGCCGCTACCCGAACATTGGATGCGGCCCTGTAACCTTTCCACTGGAGATTCAAATTACAGAAACGGCATCTTCCCCACCAGCATCCCCTGGATGCCTCCACAGGCAGAACCGGATAAAACTGCATCTGTGCCGGAAGCCCGGCAAGTTCCCTGAAATAATCATCATAATCGGGATACGGAAGCTCATCCAGGGATGCCAGTTGCATCCTGCCTGCACCATGCCTGTTTTCCTGCGGGGAACATAAATTTTCGCATGCGCTTTCAGGGGACTCTCTGCAGAAAACTGCCGAAGGAAGTGTCTCTTGCCCCTCCACTGCATCCGCAGATGTCACATGCTTCCACAGGGAGAGTAACGGGAGTTCTCCCTCTCCGCTGATAATATAATCAATGTGCCTGTACGCCTTCAGGATTGATGGCGCAATGGAACCGGAACAACTGGTACCCCCGATTACAATTGGAATTTGCGGAAATCTCTCCCTGAATAGGCTGGCTGCATATATGCTTGCGGAAAACTGGTTGAGGCAGGCAGTAAAACCTGCAAGCTTAACCTGCCTTACGTCCAGATTTTCTACAAAACCAAGAAGATGTTTTTCAAAAAGGCTACGTGCCCTGTCAAAAAGCGCAGAGAGTTCAGCAACAGCCCTTTTTCCATCACCCCGGCTCAAAAGGGCTTTACAAAAAACCTTGCGGCAATCATCCAGATTTTCCTCACAGACAAGGGATGCCCCGATGGCCTCGGACGCCCAGCTTGACTGGCTTATGGTGTGGTAGTCAGAAAAACCTAATTGGGCAGCATAGGAAAGGTAGGGATGAAGTGCCCGGACCTCTATGCCGGGCACCTCCTTCTGCATAAATGCCTTTAAGGCTCCAAGCTGTATGGATGGCCTGTTAAACAGTTGCCACGGGGGGGCAACAAGGACAAGTTTCACACTTAGACACGGCCTCTCATCTCAAGAAGCCGCCTCACCCTTTCAGGAATGGGGGGATGGGTGCTGAACAGGTTTGCAATACTGCCACCGGTCAGAGGATTAACAATGTACATCTGTGCAGTTGCAGGATTAACATCCATTGGAACACGCTTGTTCCACTCCTCAAGCTTGGTCAAGGCACTTGCCAGCGCCTCTGGATGGTGGCAGATGGCTGCCCCTGTTGCATCGGCCTGATATTCCCTGCTCCGGGAAATGGCCATCTGGATGAGAAGCGCTGCGATGGGGGCAACGATCATGGTAACGATTGCACCTATTGCCCCGGGGCCATCATCCTCATCACTGCTGAACCCTCCGAAAAGCAGCGCCCACTGCGCCATGTTTGCAATATAACTTATGGCGCCGGCAAACACCGCTGCAATGGAGCTTATAAGTATGTCCCTGTTCTTTATGTGTGCAAGCTCATGGGCAAGCACTCCCTCAAGCTCCTCATGGGTGAGTAGTTTCAGGATGCCTGCTGTAACAGCCACCGCAGCATGATCAGGGTTCCTTCCGGTTGCAAAGGCATTTGGGGTATCCTGATCAATAATAAATACCCTGGGTTTGGGGATGCCTGCATTTGCAGCAAGTTTTGCCACTATTGCATGAAGCTGCGGGGCCTCAGCCTGGCTCACCTCCCTTGCGCCACTCATGGCAAGGGCCATCTTGTCGCTGAACCAGTAGGCAGCAAAATTCATAACCAGTGCCATAATAAAGGCAAATGTCATTCCTGCCTGACCGCCAATGAGACGTCCCACCACCATAAACAGGGCAGTGAGAGCGGCAAGGAATATGAATGTCTTGAACATGTTATACATAGTTTTTCATTACCTCCGATTTTGCGGTGAAAATGGCAATCTCAACCGGTTTCAAAAAGGGCTTTTTGAAACTCACAACATAGATATGAGCATCTTTGAGGCACATGGCAAGGGGTATTTTGCCGGTTTCCAAACTTCAATTTTCAAAATCTAAACAAATACGGCTTCTACACCGGT
>JALWJV010000225.1:1886-3999 GCA_026996955.1 Deltaproteobacteria bacterium | reverse complement strand
ACAATACTCTTGCATATTTGATCCTGCCTGAATCATTCCGTAACAACGCTAGCTTTAGATATGTTCAACCTCTTGGCGCTTTACGTAGGTGCTTTTTTATGGTAGCTGATAGCTAAATAACTCCTGCCAACGCCTTCATGCATCAAATTCATCTGTACCCCGATCCAGATCTTAAAACACGGTGCAGATTGATCCATTGTTCACAACATCTGCCAAGTAGAGACTAATACTAAATTCAGGAGAGTAATCGTGAACTACTTTTACAAAAATCTGTCTATATGGCTTATCATTGCACTGGTTGCCCTGCTTGTCTTCAATATGCTCAAGAAACCTGCAGAGACTTATCACAATGTCGCATTCACGGAATTTCTTCAAAAGGTTGACAATGAAAAACTGACAAAAGTGTCCATAAAAGATGATGTAGTTACGTGGAAAAATGCGGATGGCATAAAATTCAGGACAGTAATTCCTCCAGAGAGCAAAGCCCTCGACCACCTGCTAAGTCACAACGTTACAGTAAATGTTGAAAAGGAGATAAAACCGCACTGGTTCCTTAAAACCTTTCTGTCATGGGTTCCATTTATCCTGCTGGGCATACTGTGGTTCTTTTACATGAGAGGAAGCAGTCAGAGCGGCGGCAAGGCCATGGCATTTGGAAAAAGCCGCGCCCAGCTTATAGACCCACAGAAATCTAAGGTCACATTTGACGATGTGGCAGGAATTGATGAGGCAAAGGAAGAACTGGCCGAGATAGTGGATTTTTTGAAAAATCCGAAAAAATTTGCTGAGGCGGGTGCAAGAATTCCCACAGGGGTGCTGCTCTATGGTGAGCCGGGAACAGGTAAAACACTGCTTGCCAAAGCCATTGCAGGAGAGGCCGGAGTACCTTTTTACTCCATATCCGGTTCAAATTTTGTGGAAATGTATGTGGGCATCGGGGCTTCCAGGGTCAGGGACCTCTTTAAGGAGGGCAAAAAAAAGGCGCCGTGCATCATATTTATTGATGAGATAGACGCTGTTGGAAGGCACAGAAGTGCAGGCGGTGCAGCGGGAAACGATGAGCGTGAACAGACTCTTAACCAACTATTGGTTGAGATGGACGGCTTTGAAGTCAACGATCATGTCATAGTCATTGCAGCCACTAACCGGCAGGACATACTGGATCCGGCATTGTTGCGCCCTGGAAGATTTGATAGGCAGGTACTAGTTCCGCTTCCTGACGTAGGGGGTAGAGAGAAAATACTTAAGGTACATGCCTCCAGGGTCAAGATAGGAGATGACATTGACTGGAAGACCATAGCCCAGGGCACACCGGGCTTTTCTGGAGCACAACTGGCCAATATGATAAATGAGGCAGCTCTGCTTATGGCGCGTAAAAACGCCCCTGTCATCAACATGGCCATCCTGGAAGAGGCCAAGGACAAGGTTATGATGGGTGCTGAGCGCCGCAGCATGATAATCACAGAAAAAGAAAAGGAAATTACTGCTTATCACGAATCAGGCCATGCGCTGGTTGCATGGATGCTTCCTGGTGCTGATCCGGTCCACAAGGTCACCATCATACCCCGTGGCAGGGCCCTTGGGCTAACCATGCAGCTTCCGGAAATAGAACGCAACTCACACGACAGGACATACCTGTTCAACAACCTATGCACCCTTCTGGGTGGAAGGATTGCTGAAGAAATCGTATTCAACGAAACCACCACCGGAGCCGGAAACGATATTGAACGGGTTTCAGACCTTGCCAGACGAATGGTATGTGAATGGGGAATGAGCGAAGCAATCGGGCCGATCACCTACGTTCAGCCTGATCCTCTAAATGGCCGGGCAGGCCAGATATTGAGCGAGGAAACCGCCCAACTAATCAACAAAGAGGTAAAAAGACTTATCAACGATGCCTACGAGAGGGCGAAATCCATACTGACAGAAAATCGCGCTGCCCTTGACGCAATAACACAGGCTTTGCTTGAAAAAGAAACGATTTCCAGAGAAGATATCGAGAGAATTGTAAACAATGCTGCCAGAAAATAACAAACAAGGCAGTAATTTCAGTTCCGTTTAAACAGCAGTTGCTGAGCTGTACTGCACCAAAGACACATCATAACTAAAACCC
>JALWJV010000225.1:0-1876 GCA_026996955.1 Deltaproteobacteria bacterium | reverse complement strand
TCCTTTGCCGGTTCAACATCCTCAATTTTCCTGGGTACCAGACCATTTGACATAAATGCTGTACACAGTTTCCTTTTCTCAAACGGACAATCCGTTATGTTCCAGCAGGGTGTATACTTGAGAAGTTTCTTTACAGCAGGAATTGATATACCATGCTCATGTATCATCTCCCGCAAACACTCAATCCATTTGATATCATCCAGGGTATAGTAACGCCATTTGCCCTTTCGTACCGGCTTGATCAACCCTTCATCTTCATAAATCCTCAGGGTCCTCGGGTGGATATCAAGCATCTGGGCAGCAACACCTATTGTAAATATAGCCTTCTTTTCGTCAACCATGCCCCTGCTCCCGTTCCAGGTTTACCGGATGGGCAGCCCTTAAGCTGCCCTCCGGTTTAATGTTTATAGAGTTATAATACCTGTAACCTTCCGATCTTAATCGTGATGAGCCTCTGCCTTGAATGCCTTTCCGAAGAAACGCTCACCCAGGAGGAATGCACTTCCTGTAAGGCCGATACCGCCACACACTACCAGGATCTCAGCTATTGAAGGTGAATAATCCAGGTACATTGGCAGGTTATCCCAACCGAGCCAGAGGGGTACCATCTGCCCGGCAACAACCATGTCGTAACGTGCGAAGAACATTCCTACGATTGCCATAAGCGCTGCTGCAGACATTGCTGGTACACTTTTTAGCCTGGTCATCACGAGGATCAGGACAGGAGCAGCCAGACCAATGGTTATCTCAAAGAGCTTGAAGTTATTGGACAGTGGACCTGTGAGCAGCGCATCAGCAGCCAGCCGTCCTTCGTAGGAACCGCCTACGTAGAAGGATACCATTCTCCAGAATGTACCTACACTTACCAGAATGAGCATAAGAAGAAGAATCTTGCCGGCAGTCTGAATGCCCTCAAACTCTACCTTTGTCATCTCGCGCTTCCTGATAACAACGGCATAGTGATTAAAGATGATTGCCATCGCAGCACCTGAAAGGAATGCACAGGAGAGGAAATAAACAGGCAGCATTCCACCGTACCAGAAGGGTCTGCTGGGCAGTGTAGCAAAAACACCACCAAGACAGGTGTTTGCAGCTACTTCAGCAAGGGCTCCACAAACTCCCAGGGCTACTGCAAGCTTATACTGCTTAGTAAGGATCAGCCAGAACTCAACCAGCATAAAACCGACTGCCAGGCCGTAAAGTGTACCCATCCACCAGATGTTGGATGTAAGATTTGGAGATATGACATTATAGAGCAGCATACGATGAGGGCTTTCGATCTCAAAGCCGATTACAGCAAAGGCGCTCATAATGGTAATGATGGACCCCCAGACCAAACGATTACCAAGAGGCGCAAGCCTGTTGCCACCAAATACGTGGCTTATTGCTGCCAGGAGGCACAAGCCTGTGGAGGTAATGGCAAAGAAGGCATAGGTTGAAATCAAGATACCCCATGGCATCTCTCTGGTATTGTTATAGACATGATCATGCCCTGCCAGAAAGGCATAACAGCCAGTAACAACGCCGATTACTAGCATCGCCCCGAAAATTGCGGTAAGCAGGTTTACTCCAGGACGAGCCACTTCAGGTTCTTGAGTTGCTGTGATGGGAAAGTTAATCATTACTCTTCCTCCTTAAATGTGTTTTAATGTTAACAGAATAAAGACTTGCAATTATTTCTCCATGCCTCTAGCTAGACGGCTAAGCTGGCATGGATTGTTGACTATTGTTATGCCTTTTGGGGTTCACGCATATTGTTTCTGAACTTCTCAGAACCCAAAGAACAGAGGGCAGGAACCACGGCAATTACAGAGAATGGTCCCATAAGCAGAAATAGGATAAATGAAGTGCTCAGCCATAAAAATTCACTGCACTT
>JALWJV010000224.1 GCA_026996955.1 Deltaproteobacteria bacterium | reverse complement strand
TTTCGTTCCGGTGAATAATTTCTTGTTTTCTAAGGCTTGCTACGCCAAAATCGCGAAACTCGCTCGTACCTCGCTCAGACAGACGCGATTTTTGTGGCTTCGCTTCGCCAAGAAAAACTACGAAATGTTCAAAGTCACTCCAAACAAGACCATTTACAATCATTTACCACGCTGAATAGATACACCTGAGTAACTATATTTTGTTCATGGGATTCTGGGGGACATAACAGGTACATGCCATTCAGATTCCGGCTTGAGGCGCTGCTCTCCATGCGGGAGAGGCAGCAGGAGATGGCAGAAGCGCAGCTTTCCAGGGTGCTTGGGCGTCTGCGAGACTGCCGTGAGGCAATGGATATCCTCGAAAACAGGCTTTCAAAGGCAAGAAACCAGCTTGCAAGCGGCATTGAGCGCGGTATTACAGCAAGTGAATACTCTGCTCACAGCAACAATATATCAGCCCTTGAGGCGCGCCTTGAGGAGTTTCGCAAGGAGGAAACTCGTCTCAGGATGGAGGCCAACAGGGCGCGGCATAACCTCAAGGTTGCCCACCGCGAAAGGGAGCTTGTGGACAAGCTCAAGGCAAGGAAGTATGAGGAATGGCTTTCCGAGGAGCAGCAAAGAGAGCAGAACGAGGCAGATGACCTCTCAACCATAAGGTATATTCGCCAGCACCAGTAGAGGAATACAGACGTGAATATAAGAATTCTCATAAGGACAGTATTGGTGCTCGTATGTATCAAGTTAATCCTGGCATCCGGTTATCTCTACTTTCAGGCAGCCCCGGACCCTTCCACTCCGGTTGAGGCAGTTGCAGCCTCATCATCCACAGGGGCAGCCGGTGTGAATATTGGCCCTGATGAACAGGGCTGCCGGCCTGAGCTAATTGATGTTTTAAAGGCAAGGGCACGGGAACTTGACAAGAGAAAGGCAGAGCTTGACCGCAGAGAGAAGGACATTGAGCTTCTTAAAGGCGAGGTTGAAACCATGCTCAAGGAGCTTAAAAAGCTCCAGCAGCAGCTTGGCACACCTATCAAAAAGGCGCAAAAGGCAAGTGAGGAGCGTTTTCAGCACCTTGTAGGGGTGTACAGTTCAATGGAGCCCGGTCGTGCAGCGGCACTCCTTGGCAAAATGGATGAGAAGACCGTGACCCGCATATTTGCCTCAATGAAGAGCAAGAAGGTTGCAGCCATCATGGCGCTCATGGACCCGGATACTGCAGCCTCAATCAGTGCCCGGCTTACACGCATGGGGAAGTAAGGGGGTTCATAAATCCCCAGTATCTATTTAGTGTGGTAAATGGTCTTGTTTTGGAGTGACTTTGAAGAATTTCGTAGTTTTTCTTGGCGAAGCGTAGCCACAAAAATCGCGTCTGTCTGAGCGAGGTACGAGTGAGTTTCGCGATTTTGGCGGAGCAAGCCTTAGAAAAACAAGAAATTGTTCACCGGAACGGAAAAACAAGACCATTTACCAACCTTATTAAGATGAATACGCTGAACAGTTACAATCTCCATAGAGTTGTTCCAACGTCCATAGCTTGATCCGGCTTTCACCCGGAATCTGCAAATGGGAACGAAGAAACAGGAGTCCATGTATTGTGTAATTTTCCGGGTTTGGAAATGCCGCCATTTTTGCTCTCAACTCCTGTATGAGTTTTGGAGTTGATGCCACCTTTCCCCACTTGCATTCCCCAATATCCACTACACCATCCTGCCTGACACCAACCACATCAATCTGCACATTTTTGTCCCAGTACTCGCCAATCTCATAAGAGCAGGTCAACCCTTCCCGGAGATATATGCGTACCAGGGCCTCTTTGCATAAATTTTCAAAACACTGGCCAAAGTATGAGTCAAGTTGAGGCCTGATCAGGTTTACAAAGGCATTTTTTTCATCCATCTGGTAAATTGCCGAACCGTTGGGATATATGAACCTGAACCAGAACCGGAGAAGCGGATCGTCCAGTTTGTAACGAACCTGCCTTTTGTTTACTTTTTTACCACTCAGAGGATAGTGGCGGGCGATGTATCCCAGCTCTATCAGGGTGTTCAGGTAATAAAAGAGCGATTTTTCCTCAATGCCTGTGACCTGTGCTATCTGGCGGCTGCTGACTGCACCGGCTGCAAGGGTCGTCAGTATGCCAAAGTACTTTTTAAGCTCTTTAAGTTCCTCCCGGAGTAAAAATTCCGGCTCCCGGGCAAGTGCTGAAAATTCGTTTAGAAAATTGGTTCTTATATTGGTTTCCACTGACTGGGAAGGAGAGAAAAATCTGAGATAATAGGGAATGCCGCCACAGATAAAGTACACCTTTGCCTTGTCTGTAACCGACCATTCAGGGTGAAACTCAGCAGCTTCAAGATAAGAAAACGGCTTAAGGAGAATCTGGCCGGATCGGCGTCCGAACAGGGGGCTTTTCTCACCCAGTACCCTTTTCTCCATGAAGCCGATATACGAGCCGCAAATTATCAGAAAGATCTTTCCCCTGCCTCCCCAACCCTGGTCAATCAGCGCCTGTAATACGGACGGTAGTTCCGGACTCGCCTCCACTGTCCATTGAAACTCATCCATAACGATTATTAACGACTCTTCGGCATTAAGCTGTGAGACAGTTACCGAGATTGCATCCTGCCAGTCATTGAAAGAGGTTTTTTCCAGCAGCGGTTGATCAAGGGCAGATGCGGCATTGCGCATAAACTCCCGTATTTGAAGGCGGGCAGGCGCCTGTTTGCCAAGGAAGTAAATAGCCTTTTTGTCCCTGATAAAGTGCTTGATCAGTTCACTCTTGCCTACCCTGCGCCGGCCGTATATGGGTATAAAGGTATGCTCCGGTGCCCGGTAAGCATCCTCAAGGAGTCGCAATTCCCTTTTTCTGCCTATAAATTTAGTGATCATAACCCCGTTCCCCACTTCATTCTAAAAAAGGTGCAAGTGTAATATCCTGATAACGCGCAATTTCCGTCTTGAATACACGGTTGTTATAAAGACTTTAATAGCCAAGTCCAGACTTGCCAAGTCTGAATTTGCCAAGTTTAAACTTGCCAAGTGGCTTGGCGTACTGGAAGTGAGCCTGGGGCTGTCTTTGCGCCGTGCGGCATATTTTTCAAATCATCAGCCTCAAACATGGAGAGAAATTTTTGCACATGGCATATTTGCTAACGGATGTTTTCTGATATCATGTAATTTTGAGGTGACAGTATGGAACTGCATAATATTTACAGGCAGAAATTTCCCACTTCATATCCCACTACCTGTTCCATATTTCCTCCAATCCAGTATTAATACCCCTTTTGCCCCTCTATATCTAAACCCCTTCTTTGATTTCATTCCCATTCTATCAGGCCGTAATTATTGTTAAAATATTCTGTTAAGGATGCGGCCCAACATACCTTTTCCTCCTTTTGCGTGTCTATGGTCCAGGGCTTGCTACCTTATGAGCATGAAGAGTTATTTCGTACGTTTACAATCCTTAAAGACGGAATTCAAACAGTACCATGAAAATATCACCATATCTTTTGTCAGCAATTGCAGTTGTAATATTTTGTTTCGGGGTTTCAGGTAATTACGCCAATGCCACACGCCTTAAGGACATTGCATCCATCCAGGGCATGCGTGCCAACAAGCTTTATGGCTACGGCCTTGTGGTTGGGCTTAAGAGGACAGGAGACGGTACCCAGGCAAAATTTACCATCCAGTCCATTGCAAACATGCTTGAGAGAATGGGAGTTAATTTTAACCCCAACGCCGTGCAGGTAAAAAATGCCGCTGCCGTCATGGTAACTGCCGAGCTGCCGCCATTTGCCAAGAACGGCCAGAAGATTGACGTAAACGTGGCCTCAATCGGTGACGCAAAAAGCCTCCAGGGCGGAACTCTGGTTCTCACCCCCCTCAAGGGCCCGGATGGAAGGATCTATGCACTTGCCCAGGGGCCACTTGTTCTGGGCGGCTATTCTGCTTCAGGTGGCGGGAGCTCATCAACCAAAAACCACCCCACTGCGGGGCGTATT
>JALWJV010000223.1 GCA_026996955.1 Deltaproteobacteria bacterium | reverse complement strand
CGCTCACACACCGGGAGCATACTGCCTCGGTTGCCTTTATCACTGGCCACAGGCGTTTTGACACAAAAGAGGCACCGGTACAGTGGGAAGGTCTTGCAAAGGGGGTTGGAACTCTGGTTTTCTTGATGGGCATGACAAACCTTCCCCATATCTGCTCAAAGCTCATAGAGCACGGCAGGGACCCTGACACACCGGTTGCTGTAATCAGGTGGGGCACCACACCTTTCCATAAGTCAATTACCGGAAAGCTTTCCAATATTGCAGATATAGTTAAGGAAAAGGGGTTCAAGCCCCCGGCAATAATCGTTATAGGCACAGTTGTTGCGCTAAGGGACCAGTTAAACTGGTTTGAAAGGCTTCCGCTTCTTGGAAGGCGGATCCTTGTAACCCGCACCCGTTCCCAGGCAAGTGAGCTTGTGCGACTTCTTGAAAGGCGTGGCGCAGGGTGTGTTGAGTGCCCTGCCATTGAGGTCAGGCCCCCGGAGGACAGGAGCGCTCTTGATAAGGCAATCAACAACCTGTCAGAATATGACTGGCTGGTATTCAGCAGCCCAAATGCTGTTAAATATTTTCTTGAGCGTGTATTTGAACTTGGAAATGATATCCGGGTGCTTGGCACTGCCTCCATTGCCTGTGTTGGGGCAAGCACTGCAGAGTGCGTCAGGGAGTATCACCTGAATGTTGACCTGATTCCTCCAAACTTCCGCGCCGAGGGCCTTGTGGAAGAGTTCAGCAAGCTTGACATGAAGGGAAAGAACGTCCTTATACCCAGGGCAAAGAAGGCAAGGGAGGTGTTGCCGCAGGGCCTTGAGGAGATGGGGGCAAACGTAACCGTTGTCACTGCCTATGAGACCGTCACCCCGGAGCTCAGACAGGATGTGGTGGAGATACTTCAGGACGAGGATGTTGATGTGCTAACCTTCACCAGCTCATCAACTGTTAAGAATTTTTTCAGCATGGTTCCTGAAAAGCTTCGGGACAGGATTCTTTCCAAGGCAAAAATAGCCTGTATCGGGCCTGTAACAGCAAAAACAGCCATAAAGCAAGGGCTTTCCATTGACATCCAGCCTGAAAAATCTACAATTAAGGATATGGTTGATGCCATTGAGGCATACTTTAAGGATGAGCAGAAGAAATGATGGTTTAAAAATTTACCCCCCCAGTTTTATTGGAGCTTGTTAATGTCGATATACTGTCCTACCTCCCCTCCTGAATTTACTGCTGTTCTCTCAAGGATCAGACAGAAGAAGGAAGATTACGACAGGTATGACTTCAACAAGATTCAGGGCAGGACATTACGAGCCTTTTTTGACCTTGCCCAGGAGCTTGAAACTCTTGAAAACTTCTACAGGGTGTGTGTCTTTGTTCCAAAGGAGTTCATGGGGTTTGACTCCTGTCTGTATATAATTGATGAAGACACCCAGGAACTTGCGGTGGCCTGTGATTCCCTGAACGGCCTTTCCGTATGCGGCATGGGCCCGCCTGAGGGCATTAAACTTTCTGAAGAGCCTTACAACAATGGAGATTCCCGGGTCTATCCCATCCGTGGAAATAGAAGCCTGTTCCACCGTCATGCACTTGGCAAAATCGAAGAGGTAATAGGGGTCTTTGAGGTCTTTCCAAGGTCACATTTTGAAGATAATGACGATCTCTTTTTTGAAAAATATGCAAACCGCATAGGCTACAACCTTCACTACAAGCTCATCTATCTCCAGAATGTTGAACACATCAAGTTTATAAACAACCTCGCTGCTGATATTGAGCACAATGTCATTGTGCCCAACATGAAGTACAAGGTCTTTCTGAATGGCATCAAGAAAAAACTGGCAAAGCTTGACGAGCTTGTAAGAAATTTTGAACCATATTTGAAAAAATGCCTGAAACAAGGTTGCAATGGCTCAAAGGAAATTTCAAGACTGCACAAGGACGTCAAGACATTTATCCATGACCTTGAGAGGATTTACGCTGACCTTGAAAAACACTTTGAGAACACAAGCCTGTTTCTTGAAAGCCTCATGCGCAGGGAACACTTTGAAAAGGGCGAGCTTGTTATCAGAAAGCGCATGTGCCGTTTCGTCAAGGAGATTATCCAGCCCCAGCTTGAGCGTTACCGCGAGAGATTCAGGCGGGCTGGTATTGGAATTGACAACCGCCTTGGTGGCGTACGGGATGAGAACATTCCACTTGCCGTTGATGTTGGGCTGATCTCACAGGTCTATGCCAATCTCTTTTCAAATGCGGAAAAATACTGCACTGAAGTGGAGGATGAAAACGGTAACAAAGTAAAATTTGTTGCCTTTGGCGAAGAGATACTGCCTGGATACTTCCCGGATGGATCAGACGGCATAAAATTCAATGTCTTTTCCACAGGCCAGCACATACCTCCTGAAGAGGCACGCCTGCTCTTTGAAGAGGGTTTCAGGGCAAGTGGTTCCGAATCAAGGCAGGGCACAGGGCATGGACTACACTTTGTAAAAAAGGTTATTGAGGTGCATGGCGGTGTTGTTGGCTATGAGCCGGTGAACATGGGAAACAACTTTTACTTTATTCTTCCCCTTCAGAAGGAAATTGAGGTGCATGGCTCCCAGCAAGCATGCCCTCAATAGTCTCCTTCATCTCCTGAAATCCCGTTCCTTTTGTGGCTGAAATTTTAAGACATGGTGCCTCACCATGAAGTTTTGGAATGTGGCCTGGCGCAATGTCACACTTGTTAAACAGCACCAGTCTTGGCACTCCGGTAAGCCCCATCTCCTCGAGGATATCCTCAACTGCCGCTATCTCCTCACGCCTGTAAGGGCTTGAGGCATCCACAACGTGCAGGAACAGTGATGCATCTTCAAGCTCTTCAAGTGTGCTCTTGAAGGCGGTCTTTATATCCTTTGGCATGTTACGGATAAATCCCACTGTGTCGGCAAAGAGTGCCTGGGTGCCTTCCGGAAGGCGTATCTTTCTGGTTGTCGGATCCAGGGTTGCAAAGAGCCTGTTTTCTGCAAGCACATCACTTCCTGTAAGCCTGTTCAGCAGGGTTGATTTGCCTGCATTGGTATATCCAATGATTGATATCACAGGAAGCCCTGCCCTGCCCCGTTTCTTTCTCCGCTCCCGTCGTCCCTTCTTAAGGCCCTTAAGCTCCCTTTCAAGGGCGCCGATTCGCTGTTTAACCCTTCTCCTGTCAACCTCAAGCTTGGTTTCTCCTGGTCCCCTTCCTCCAATGCCGCCCATAAGCCTTGACATGGCAGTTCCTCTTCCAACAAGCCTGGGAAGGAGATACCTGAGCTGTGCAAGTTCAACCTGAAGCCGCCCTCCCCTGCTGCGGGCACGGCGAGCAAATATGTCAAGGATCAACTGGGTACGGTCTATTACCTTCAGGTCCACCATGCGGGCAATGTTATTTACCTGGACAGGGGAAAGCTCTTGGTCAAAAATTATCATGGTGGCACCAAGATACAGGCCCTGCATGAGAATGTCCCTGAGCTTGCCCTTTCCCATAAGGTGTCCAGGGTTATAGCGGCCTATTCTCTGTCTGATTACCTCCACAACCTCAATATCAGCAGATCGCGCAAGCTCCGACAGCTCGGCAAGGGACCTTTCTGCCTCATCTGCAGAAACAGGCGAAGCGTGCACAAGAATTGCACGTTCCTCAGCCTTCCCGGTTTTTCTTGTGCCGCTCTTCTGTTCAATCTCCTGCTCAAGGTCAAGGATGAATGTCTCAAAGGGAATATCCACCTGGCTTGCATGCCTGAAGGATTCGATTCTCCACTTTTCATTGGTTGGTGACGGCGGCAGAAGGTGTGCAATATGGACTGTGCCGGAAAGTCCGTCTTCTGTGACCTCCAGTGCAGCCATGGCAGCAAGGCGCAGCAGGGCCGTGTCGTTAAGGTCTTCAAGGGAGAGTTCCCTGTCCTTTCCAAGGTGGGTATGGATACAGCGAAGCCCTTTAAGCCTTCCGCTTCCCCTTCGGAACCTGCTGATGTCCGGAATTGTTATGGAGTGAAAGTCTC
>JALWJV010000222.1:1820-4009 GCA_026996955.1 Deltaproteobacteria bacterium | reverse complement strand
GTGATGCCAAACGCAGTGCACTGATATTCCCGGCAGAGCCCTTAAGTGTATGGGATATTCTGACAACGGCTTCCATGTCATTATCGTCAAGTGACTGCTCAAACTGCTCAAGAAGCCCTTTTGCATTTTCAAGGAATAACGATACCACTTTGGAGGCTAACTCCCTGTCCCCCATGGTTCTGTTAAGTAAGTCCTCTTTATCAAAGACCGGGATAGTTTCAGCTTCCTCCTTATCTTCAATCTTGGCCACATCACTTTTGATGGTACTCTTTTCATGTTTTTCTTGTTCCTTAAGCCATTTTTTCAGCACCGATACCAGCCTGTTGCTGTCAACTGGCTTGGTAAGATAGTCATCCATACCGGCCTCCAGACACCGTTTAAGTTCCTCTGAGAAGGCATGGGCACTAAGGGCGATCACCGGTATTTTGGGATTGATGACTCCTGAATCAACCCGGCGGATTGCCTTCACTGCCTTAATGCCGTCCATAACCGGCATCTGGATATCCATAAGCACCAGGTCATAGGGTATATCCCTGAGCACATGTATTGCTTCCAAACCGTTGTTAACAGCCTCCGCCTGGATACCTAATGACCTCAGGATTCCCAGTATTACCTGCTGATTAACATGGTTATCCTCAACAACCAGTACCCTGCCCTGAAGATGGATGGACTTCAGCACGTTTCCATTTAATGAGTGCGAATCCTGACCGTCCTTTAGCCTTTGACAACCTGGGGCATCGGGATTACCACGCATTAAGTGTACAGAGAACCAGAATATGCAGCCCTTCTCCGGGCTGGTATCTACCCCAATGGTACCATTCATCATTTCAACGAGGTTTTTGCATATCGCAAGCCCCAGGCCAGTACCACCAAACTCCCTGGAAATGGACGTATCAAGTTGTGAAAATTTGTTGAAAAGTTTCTCTGCCCTGTCCGGAGGGATACCAATACCCGTGTCTTTTACAAAAAATTTAATCTCAATGTCTGATGGTGTGGCCTTTACCAGTTCCGTCCTAATGGATATGCTGCCCTCACGGGTAAACTTTAAGGCGTTGCCAATCAGGTTAATGAGTATCTGGCGGAGTCTGCCTGGATCACCCCTGAGGCAGCAGGGAAGGTTTTCATCAATCGAAACGTCGAATCCAAGCCCTTTTTCCCTTGCCTCAAGCCTGAAGCCTTTGGCAATGTCTTCCATAAGTTTATTTAAGTGAAAATCGGTTGAATCAAGTTCCAGTTTGCCGGCCTCGATCTTTGATATATCCAGGATATCATTAATTAAAAACAGGAGGGCCTCTGCACTGGAGTGAGCAGTTGCTATGTACTTGCGCTGCTCCTGGTCAAGCCGGGTGTTGGAAAGGAGTGAGAGCATGCCAATGACACCATTCAGTGGGGTGCGTATTTCATGGCTCATGTTTGCAAGGAACGCGCTTTTTGCCTTGTTTGCCTCCTCTGCCTTTCTCGTCGCCTCTTCAAGTTCAATCTGAAGTGTTTTCAGATCGGTAATGTCGCTTGCTACCCAGACAACCAGCATATCCTCGATAGAGCCTGGATTAACAGGTGTTGCTGTGATATGAAGCCATCGTTTCTGGCCATTCTTCATTATCCGTTCAATTTCATAGGTAACGGATTCCCCTGACATTAATTTGGGATAGTACATTTTACCAAACATTTCATACTCTTCCTCTGAGTTGAAGAGTATCCTGCCGTCTGCACCTTTTAAAAATTCCGGAGATGTACCTGCCATCAGGGACACAGTGCTGTTGAAGGAGAGTAGCTTACGATTCTTGGTAAGTGCAATCCCAACGCCTGCATGTTCCATGATGCCTTCAAGCTCGTTGAGTTTCTGGTTTAGTTTCTCCTCTAGCCGGACAAGCGGTGTTACATCATGCTTGATGGCTATGAAGTGGGCAATCTTTCCCCTTTCGTCATGGACAGGAGCAATTGTTGCGTCTTCCCAGTAAAATGTCCCGTCTTTTCTACGGTTACAGAACCTACCGCGCCAAATCTTTCCGGACATTATTGTATTCCATAGCTGCTTGTAGAATGCCCTGTCATGTCTGCCTGATTTGAGCACTGAGGGGTCCTTGCCGGTTATTTCTGAATATGAGTACCCGGAGATATTAGTAAAAGCAGGATTTACATACTCAATTATACCTTTCCGGTCAGTTATAACTATGCTACTGCCACTC
>JALWJV010000222.1:0-1810 GCA_026996955.1 Deltaproteobacteria bacterium | reverse complement strand
CATAAAATGTCTTTTGCCGCCTCGTTATTATGCCTGTTAAAGTCTATAATTACAGGTATGGTTACCCCCTTGGGAGAAATTATTTCAGTACGCACGGTTATTGCGAGGGTCGTTTCCGTGCCTGGGAGTTTATCGCGGAACATCTTTCTATCTTCAGGGCTAACCAGTTCTGTCAGACGTACACCTATTATTTCATTGTCATCCGGTTCAACACCGAGCATTTCCTTAAATTTCTGGTTACATTCCTCTATCTCAAGGTTTGATGCGTCCATCACCAGAAATCCGTCCTTGTTGCCCTGCAGTATAGAATTATAGCGTGTTTCACTCCTGTTTTTTGCAGTGCGTTCCTTTTGGAGCTGGGAATAACCTCGATTAAGCATGAAAATGCCCCATATAAGAGGGATCAGGGCGCATAAAAAGGCAGCATTCGTGTGGATAAAGGCATTGCGCAGGAGTGCCATTCCCGGTGGCATAAAATTTTCGGAATACATTATTAGTATGCCAAAGGAGTCTGGCAGGACATTTGTATAGCGAAAGTTGTACATGGCGTTGCGGTATCTTCTCCGCAACTGGTGACGTGACCGCAGTTCATCCCATATCCCCGGCCCAAGCCCCAGGCTTTTGAATTGGGTATTTTCAAACTGGCGGTATTTTTTTATTAGCTCCAGTTGTCCGGGGGATTCGTCAAGCAGGAAAAAACCTGTCTGGTTAGGGCTGAACATTACGCCGGTGTTGGTTATGCCCCATACATACATTCCGTCCATATCAGATGGGGTTATATCCCTGAGAAATGTATATGGATCAATCTTTCCAACCAGTACGCCATAACGCGCGATATGCGAGGTGACCCTCTTGGAAAGATATAGGCCAAGGGTGCCAGAGGTTACCCCCTTGGCAATATATGAGCCTGTGCCGGTCTTAAGTGCCTGTAAAAAATAGGGCCTGAAGCCGTAATTCTTGCCCTCAAATCTCTCGTCAGTGGATAGAACGCACTGCCCTTGGTCATCGAGGAGGAATATGGCTGTGAAATGGCTTTTGGTTGCAATGTCGTTTATATAGTTAGTGATTCTCTGTTTTACAGCAGGGTTGTCTCCCCCGGAAAGTGAATCCACTATATAGGGATTCATGGACAGCAGGGACAGGTCCAGCAGCTTCTGATGGACCCTTTCAGAGATTATCCTTTCCTTGGTGCGTATGCCCTTTATTACTTCTTCTTTTTTGTATTCAAGGAAGTTTTCATAGTTGACAAATGTTAAGGCTGCGCCAACAGAAAATACCACAATAGCCACGGCAATAACCAGGCATGTTGACTTTTTTCTTTTTACTTTTGGGTAAGCCATGTCTTTAATATTTGGTCTGCAGGACCTGGTTTGCAGAAATAATAACCCTGATGCAGGATCGTCCCGACACGGTTAAGATAATCTGCCTGTTCAAGCGTCTCAACACCTTCTGCAACTACCGACAGGCCAAGTGCTGTTGCCATGTGAAAGACAGCCTTCACTATGGCGCAGTCATTTTCATCGTCAGGGATACCCAGTACAAACTGCCGGTCAATTTTTATTTCAGAAATGGGTAATCGTTTTATATATGCCAGTGATGAGTAACCTGTGCCAAAATCATCTATTGAAAACCGAATTCCCAGCTCAGCAAGTTGCCTCATCTTGTTGGCGATATCATCCACGTTGGCTATCAGGAGCCCTTCTGTGACCTCCAGCACTAGCCTGTTGCCTGGTATTCCCCATAATTGAATAAAGTGTGTTACCTGGGAGGCAAAATCAGGCGTGCAGAAATGCCGGGGACTGATATTAAC
>JALWJV010000221.1 GCA_026996955.1 Deltaproteobacteria bacterium | reverse complement strand
GTGTATATGGCTTCAAAAGTTCGAGTTATTGTTACTACAGGTTATGGAACCAACTGTGAAGTGGAGATGGCAAATGCCTGCAGGCTTGCAGGGGCAGATCACGTGGACATTGTTCACCTGAGTGATCTTGTTGACGGAAAGGTAAAATTCACAGATTATCATTTTCTGAACCTTCCTGGCGGTTTCCTTGATGGTGACAACCTTGGCGCCGCACAGGCCGGTGCCCACAGGCTGCGTTATGCCAGGGTCAAGGAGAGTGGCCAGCGTCTTATTGATCAGCTTCTTGAGTTTGTTGAGGCAGGCGGGCTGGTGCTTGGTGTGTGTAATGGTTTTCAGCTCATGGTAAAAACCGGCCTTCTTCCAGGCTTTGATAATAACTATCAGTCCAGGAGTGTAAGCCTCATATACAATGACAGCGGCCGTTTTGAAGACCGGTGGGTAACGTGCAGTATGCCGGAAGATTCCCCCTGCATCTTTACAAAGGGCATGGAAAAAATGGAACTCCCTGTGCGTCACGGTGAGGGAAAGCTGGTATGCATGGACGAAGCCGTCCGCTCACGCCTGAAACAGGAGGGGTTGATAGCTATGCAGTATGTTCATCCTGAAACCGGCGACCCCACAGATGAGTACCCCTTTAATCCAAACGGTTCTGACCTTGCAATAGCCGGTCTCTGTGATCCTACCGGAAGGCTTATGGGGCTCATGCCTCACCCCGAGGCGTTTCACCACAGGACAAATCACCCCCAGTGGACAAGAAAAGAGCTTCCAGAGGAGGGGGCAGGGCTCCTGTTTTTCAGGAATGCTGTTGAATATGCCAGAAAGAATCTGGCATGAAACAGACCTTGTTGCTAACGGTAAGGCATTGTTTTTGAAATAAATGGTGTGATTATCTCTGGACAGGCACCGGTTCTCCTGCCATATCCTGCGGAAATTAAAAGTTGACCACTGAAACCACCCCAGCACAGAAGATAGTTCTGTTTCTTGCCTATCTGAGGCGCTTTCTCCTTGAGACAGTACTGACATTTGTTGGGCTGACCATCATTCTTTTCTGGTTTGCCCCGGATATACTTGCCTTGCTTCAGAACTATCTTGAACAGAAGCTGGTATTTTTTGGCGTGGTTGAGCCTATGACAGGGCTTCTCAAGATTGCCGCTGTCAGTGCCGTCCTCATAATGATGCCCTGGCTGTCCTGGCGTCTTGCCCAGGGGCTCAAGGCGGTCTTTGGGCTCTCCCGTCGTTTTGTGCTGTTTTTCGCTGCCGCTGGCCTTTTGATGTTCTATGCCGGTGCAATGTTCTGTTTTTTTGTAACCCTGCCATTTGGCATGAAATTTTTGCTGGGATACCAGTCCGAGGAGATCAAACCGGTAATTTCCCTGGCAAAGTTTGTTAATTTTACCGGTTTTTTCATGCTTGGTTTCGGGCTTGTGTTTGAGCTTCCCCTGTTCATGACCGTGCTTTGCCGACTGGGAATATGTAGTTACAGAACCTTCAGGAAATACCGCAGATATGCCATCCTGATCATTGCTATACTTGCGGCGGTCCTTACTCCTACGCCTGATGTTGTTAACATGAGCCTTATGGGGATTCCTCTGTATCTCCTCTATGAGGCAGGCATTGTGATTGGCATGCTTACTGATCCCGGGAGACAAAAACAGGAAACTGGCTGACATCAGCTTGACAAGGTCTGAACAACATATATATTGCAGGGTTCATGAAAAATGACGGCGTGCATTCCGCTTTAAGGCGCCTGTCACCCGGAAATATGATGTATTAACAGGGGCCGTGCCTTGCTGAAACGGGTCTGGTGGGCAGTGCGCCTGTTTTTTAATATGACTGAATCATCATTAAAGATAAAAATAGAAGATATTAAACCTGACGAAGGCCTGCATCTTTCCTTTGAAGATGTCCGCGCGTTGTGTGAGCTTGAGTCGGACTTTCCCGAAGATGTCAGTCTCAAGGGGGCATTGCTGGGACGTGCAGATTTTTTTCGTCACGGAGGCAATATACATTTAAGTGGTAAAATCAGCGGTGTCCTGTTATTAATTTGCCACCGTTGCCTTGTTCAGTGTACCGAGGCCATAGAACAGGATTTTTTCTATATTCTTGAGGCCGCAGAGGTCCAGGACGAGCTGTCAGATATAAAGGAAGTTGGGCTTGGTGAAGATGACCTGAATGTCTGGGCATTTCGTGACGGCTTGATAAGCCTTGATGAGATATTCAGAGAGCAGGTCCTCCTTCAGGTGCCCCAGAAGATACTCTGCTCGGAAAAGTGCCAGGGGCTTTGCCCCCATTGCGGCGCAGACCTGAACAAGGGCAAGTGCAGTTGTACAGATTTCCATGAAGACAGTCCCTTTGCAGTGCTGAAAGGGCTTAAGGTCAAGGGAAGCTGAAATCTATGTAATCCCATGGCCAGAGGCTCCTCTGGTCATGAAGATTTGTGTGTCAGTAAAAATATTACCGTCTTTAAGGGCGGAAAAAATGAAAATATGAGCCAATTCACATGTCCTGCCCGGTGATTTTTCAGGCAGAGTCATGTCAAGTTTTCGGAGGATAAAAAAATGGCTGTACCAAAGAGAAAAATATCACGTTCCCGCAGGGGCAACAGACGCTCACACGATGCACTGGCCAAACCCGGTCTTTCAACCTGTTCTCACTGCATGGAACAGAAGCGTCCTCATACCATCTGCCCACATTGCGGAACCTACAAGGGCAAGGTCTTTAATTCCAGGGAAGAAGACTAGTCAGGTACAAAATCATGCCTGTAGCAGTAGATGCAATGGGAGGGGATCGCGGCTCCGGAATTATAGTGGAAGGGGCCATAATTGCCGCCAGGGAGCGTGGTGTTGAATCCATCCTTGTGGGAAAGGAAGATCATCTGCGCGCAGAGCTCAGAAGGCTTGGCGGTGAAGGATTACCCATATCCGTGTATCCTGCGTCACAGGTGGTTGAAATGGGTGAGTCTCCGGCAGATGCCATGCGCCGGAAAAAGGACTCATCCATTCAGGTTGCCTTCAACCTGGTCAAGGAGGGTAAGGCAAGTTCTGTTGTAAGTGCCGGAAACTCAGGCGCAACACTGGCCACTGCCATGTTTACCCTGGGAAGGATCAAGGGAGTCAGGCCTGCCATATGTACCCTGATGCCGACACTGAAGGACCCTCTGGTACTGATAGATGTTGGTGCCAATGTGGATTGCAAGCCCCTGCACCTGCTGCAGTTCGGGATAATGGCCTCGGTTTACTACAGGGAGTGTCTGAAAAATCCCAATCCCCGTGTGGGGCTTATGAGTATCGGAGAGGAGCATTCAAAGGGGAACCAGCAGGTCAAAAAGGCTTATGACCTCCTGTCCGGCAGTGATCTTAACTTTGTTGGCAATGTTGAGGGAAGGGACCTGTTCCGGGGCGATGTTCATGTAATTGTCTGTGACGGTTTTGTGGGTAATATCTGCCTGAAACTCAGTGAAGGTCTTGGGGAGGCGGTGCTTTCCATGCTCAGGACCGAGATCAAGGGCAGCATTATGGCTACAATCGGTTATACCCTTGCAAAGACTGCCTTCAAGCGGTTTCAGAAACGGGTGGACTATGCCGAGTATGGCGGGGCTCCACTTCTTGGAATAAATGGTGTTGCACTTATCTGTCACGGCATGTCTCCGGCAAAGGCACTGAAAAATGCCATTATCTCTTCCAAAGACCTTGTGGAAATCAAACTGGCCAAAAAGCTTGCAGATTCCCTTTCAAAAAGACAGGACCTTTTGCGTCTGGTTTGAGGGCAGCATGAATGAAGGTGTGTGCTGAGCCCCCCGGATTTTCCAGCCCTCAATTGTTTTAGGTTGTAGTGAAATATTTCAGAGTATAATGGCAAACTATGCTGTAATAACCGGAACAGGTGCCTTTGTTCCCTCAAGAGTGGTAACCAACAAGGACCTTGAAGGGGAGATAGATACCACTGATGAGTGGATACGCACCAGGACAGGTATCCGTCAAAGATATATTGCCTCTGATGAGGAGCCCAATTCCTATCTGGCAGTGCAGGCATCAA
>JALWJV010000220.1 GCA_026996955.1 Deltaproteobacteria bacterium | reverse complement strand
TTCTTCTTCCTGACACTTCCCATATTTCTGGCAGCCCTTGCCATGTTTGCAGGCTTTGCGGCCTGGCTTGGCTGGCGCATAAAGAAGACCATTGACCAGATGGAAAAGGAGATTATCAGGCAAACTCAAGGCTCCGAACAGATGTTCAGGCATGATGATATTGAAGTTATAGACGTTACGCGTGAGTCTGAGAATGAAGAGTACAAAAAATAGTTGAACAATTCAGCCAACAAAAAAACCGCTGTGCTCACATCACGAACACAGCGGTTTTGTTTTTTAGTTCAACCTGTAGTTACGAACTTCAAAAACTACTACTTGACGTCTTCAAAATCCGCATCAACCACATCGTCGTCTGAGGCGCTTCCGCCACCCTGGGCCGCACCACCTGCTGCACCGGCACCTGCCGCGCCTGCTCCAGCTCCGGCAGCGCCGCCAGAACCTGCAGCGCCTCCTGCCTGCTGCTGATACATCATCTCGGCAAGTTTATGAGATGCCTGCATCAACTCCTCCTGGGCCTTCTTGATTGCCTCAGTATCATCACCTTCAACAGCCTTCTTCACAGCGGCTATCTTCTCGGTGATCTGATCCTTTGTGGCCTGGTCAACCTTGTCACCAAGCTCCTGCAGGCTCTTCTCTGTTGTATAGACCAGGTTGTCCGCCTGGTTTCTCGCCTCTGCAAGCTCCTTGCGCTTCCGGTCTTCCTCTGCATGGAGCTCTGCATCCTTCTGCATCTTCTTGATCTCTTCTTCAGACAGACCGCTTGATGCCTGAATCCTGATGGACTGCTCCTTACCGGTTGCCATATCTTTTGCAGACACATTCAGGATACCATTGGCGTCAATATCAAAGGTAACCTCTATCTGAGGCACACCCCTGGGGGCCGGCGGGATACCCACAAGCTCAAAGCGTCCAATGGTCTTGTTATCAGCGGCCATTTCACGCTCACCCTGGAGTACGTGAATGGTAACCGCATTCTGGTTGTCTGCCGCAGTTGTAAATATCTGGCTCTTCTTGGCCGGTATGGTGGTGTTCTTCTCAATGAGTTTTGTCATTACACCACCCATGGTCTCAATACCAAGTGAAAGCGGCGTAACATCAAGCAGCAGGACATCCTTGACATCGCCCTTGAGTACAGCGCCCTGAATTGCAGCACCTATTGCAACCACCTCGTCAGGGTTAACACCCTTATGGGGCTCCTTGCCAAAGATCTCCTTGACCTTCTCCTGCACCCTGGGCATACGGGTCATACCACCAACAAGGACAACCTCGTCAATGTCGCCTGTGGTGAGTCCTGCATCCTTCAGGGCTGTTACGCAGGGCCCTTCAAGCCTGTCAATAAGGTCTGCAACAAGCTGCTCAAGCTTTGCCCGGGTAAGTTTTACAACAAGGTGCTTGGGACCGCTTGCATCTGCTGTAATAAAGGGCAGGTTTATCTCTGTCTCTGTGGTGGTGGAAAGCTCACATTTTGCCTTTTCCGCAGCTTCCTTCAGCCTCTGGAGAGCCATGCGGTCCTGACGCAGATCGAGACCATTCTCCTTCTGGAACTCCTCTGCAAGCCAGTCAACTATTCTAAGGTCAAAGTCCTCACCACCAAGGAAGGTGTCTCCGTTGGTTGCCTTGACCTCGAAAACACCCTCACCTATCTCCAGGATAGAGACATCAAAGGTTCCGCCTCCAAGGTCAAATACTGCTATCTTTTCCTCTGATTTCTTGTCCAGTCCGTAGGCAAGTGCAGCAGCAGTAGGCTCATTGATGATGCGGAGCACATCAAGCCCGGCAATACGTCCTGCGTCCTTTGTTGCCTGACGCTGGCTGTCATTAAAGTATGCCGGAACTGTAATAACCGCCTCTTTAACCGGCTCACCAAGGTACTCCTCGGCGGTCTGCTTCATCTTGCCAAGAACCATTGCAGAGATCTCAGCAGGACTGTAATCCTTGTCCTTGATCCTGACGTATGCGTCACCGCCTGGTCCTTCAACTATTTTATAAGAAACTATATCACGAGACTTGACCACCTCGGGGTCATCATACTTGCGTCCTATAAGTCTTTTTACAGCAAAAACTGTATTTTCAGGGTTGGTAACTGCCTGACGTTTTGCCAGCATACCAACCAGGCGCTCACCCTTGTCAGTAAATGCCACAATTGATGGTGTTGTACGTCCACCCTCGGAATTTGTAAGTACCTTGGGGTCACCACCTTCCATAATGGCAACACATGAGTTGGTGGTACCAAGGTCTATTCCTAATACTTTGCTCATCTTATATTTCCTCCTGATTTCTGAAATTCAGCTACTAATCTTTAAAAAAATATTCAAACTCTGCAGAACCCTTTTTATCAAATCCAAGCACGTTCAAACTGCCTGTTTTCACTACATAAGCGGGATCTTCAAATCTTATCCAAACAGTAAGCATTTAATTCAGCTTGTCCACTGTTATTATGAATCTTTTTTGGAAACAACTACCATTGCAGGCCTGAGTAGTCTCTCATGGAGCGTATATCCCTTGAGGAGCTCCTTGATTACGGTATTTTCCTCCACCTCATCGTTGACTTCAGTGGACAGTGCCTCATGATAATTGGGATCAAAACGCTGGCCCTCGGCTGCAAAAACCTTTAATCCGAACTTTTCAAGGGTCTTCAGATAACCTGACAGTGTAAGCTCAAGACCCTCAATGAGTTTTTCTATGTCCTTGGTCTCCTTTGCCGACTCAACGGCGCGTTCGAGATTATCCAGGAAAGGAAGAAGCTCCTTGGCAAAAGCCTCAAGTGCATACTTCATGTGCTCTTCCTTTTCCCGCTGAGTCCTCTTTTTAAAGTTTTCAAGCTCTGCCGCAAGGCGAAGCACCTTTTCCTTGTAGGCTTCAAGCTCTTCCTGGGTCTTGGCCAGTTTCTCCTCTACGGAAAGGTTATCGTCACCTGCATCAGCAGTTTCTGCAGCATTTTCATCTGCAGATGCTGCCTCAGCATCCTCCTTTACCTCAGACTGTACATCAGGCTGTTGTTCTTCATTTTTTATATTTTCCATGACTTACTCTCCACTTTATATTTTTTTCAGTCACTCCTTTATGGCTTCTGAATGTTACTGACCAAACGCACAAACTTACCCCTGCTTCCCTCTTACACACATCTTTTAGACACTGTTTAACCAGTGTAACTATCGGTAAGAACAAACAATTTTAAGGATTAAACTGGAGTGATTGAAAAGTTTAAGAAGAAAATAAGGACGATTTCAGGAAATGCAAGGGGAGAAAATCAAGAAAAAAGGAGATGAAGAAATTAAGAAGAGAAACTAAAGGTCTTTGCTAAGGATATGAGCAACATACTCCACAAGGGCCATTGCCTTGGCATAATCCATGCGTGTGGGACCGACTATTCCTATGCTGCCTACCGGAACACCTTTTTCACGGTAGGGTGTTATGACAACACTGCTTTCAGGTGCAGAACGTCCTAGTGCATCCTTTCCGATAAAGATATTTGTATCATCCATCTCCATACAGCGTTCAAGGAGCGTTACAAGTATCTTCTTTTCTTCAAATGCCTCAAACAGCGCCCTGATTCTGGGGATGTCTGAAAATTCAGGGTAATCAAGCAGATTCAGGCGGCCATCAATGATGAGCTCCTTGTTGGCATCATCCGGCGTTTCTGCGCAGATAGCCTTTGCCAGCAAGGTTTCCAGAAATTTCCGGTCCTCTTCAAGGCTGTCAAGAAGTTCCTGCTTGAGCTGCTCAGGCTCCATGCGCTGCAGGCACGCAGATATTGTTTCTGCCAGGGCCCTCAGTCTGCGTTTTGGAATGCTGCAGTCAATCTGAAGAAAACTGTTCTGCACAACCCCAGAATCATAAACCGAAATTACAAGGATAGTTCCAGGCCTTACCTCTACCAGGTCCACATGAATGAGCCTGTGATTGTCCACATGAGGGGGCGTAACCACAGCGGCATTGCCTGACCATGAAGCCATGACCTTCACCGCCCTTTTCAGCACCTCTTCAAAATCAGACGCATTGGCAAGGATGGCGTTTTCAAGCGCTATGCGCTCGTGCTTTGAAAATTCATACTTGTCCAGGAGATATGAGACATAGTATCTCATGCCCTGGTGGCTTGGCACCCTGCCTGCCGAGGTATGGGGCTGGTAAAGGAGACCGAAATCTTCCAGATCTGCCATGCAGTTTCTTATGGTGGCAGGACTGAGGCCAATACCGGACTGGCGTGCTACCGTGCGGGAGCCAACCGGTTCAGCAGTGGCAATATAGGTTTGCACCACTGATTTCAGTATTGCCTCGTCCCTTTCTGAAAGTTCCTGTCTGTTCTCTGATGCCATGATTACTGCCTGCGCCCTCTTTTATTGCGCGGAGTTACTGTTCAGCGTATTACTGGTAATTAAGGTTCGTAAATGGGCTTGTTTTTCCGTTCCGGTGAACCATTTCTTGTTTTTCTAAGGCTTGCTTCGCAAAAATCGCGAAACTCGCTCGTACCTCGCTCAAACAGACGCGATTTTTTTGCTGCGCTTCGCCAAGAAAAACTACGAAATTCTTCAAAGTCACTCCAAAACAAGCCCATTTACTACTCTGAATAGTTACTGCGCGGATAATATCCGCCTTCTTAACACCAGATAGAAATTAATGTCAGGCCCATATCATGTCAACAACATCATGCCTAGATTAAGCGTTTCAAAATCCGGAAAATTATTTTTTTCATTGAAATTAAAAGGAGTTATGTCGATTATAGCTTTCCAGTTTTGAAACCCTTCGGGATTGCCGTATTTACTGCATCTCCTTTGTCAGAGGAATACCCATATAGCCGACTATTATGGGAATTCCTCTTTCGCAGATATGCAGCAAATCCGACAATCGCTCAATCTAGGCATGAAAAAGCTGGTAACCACTTTTTCCTGTCAAAGATCAGTGGTTACATTGCCAGTTTCCGGGCATTAAGCACCAGCATCAACAGGGCAATACCATCAAACATAAGGCTGATTCCCACCATAAGTCCCACCAGCCATGTGGCGCTGAAGGGCCATCCTGCCATAAATATCAGTGCCAGAGCCAGGGACAGTATGCCGTTTAGCATTGTCCATCCCCAACCGGGCAGGGGCTTTATTACAAGCGCAAACATAATGCCTGCAAAGGCATCAATAAGAAAATAGATTATAAGTAGAATTCCAAGCGCAGCAGCCCCGGCAGCAGGATAAAAGAGCAAAAGGAGGCCAAGGGATATGAGCAGGAATGGCTTAAGCCAGGCAAGATTCTCACCCTGGTATGTCATACGGGTCATAAAAGCAGTGGCAACCCCGGCCAATATAAGTAAAAGGGCTATCAGGACAGACAGGGTAATGGACAGCACCGTAGGCAAAAGAATGCCCAGAAATCCTATTGCTATCAACACCACTGCTGTCAGCATGGTGTTTTTCCGTGTCCTTTCATCCATGAAAATTTCTAACGAGTATTGTGTCATTTTTATTCCCTCACTTGATCAAACAATTTAATTCGCCAATCATTCAATCCCGGCATGAGTCACGTGATCTGCGCCTTTATGGATTGGCACTTTCCTGTTTTGTAGAGTATAAGCATTAAACAAAACTTTACAAACTCTGTTTCCTTCACCCACATCTTCCAAGGAGCAACTCCATGTTTATTACTCGATCCATTCCCCGTCTTCTCCCTGAGCCCCTTAAAGGGCTGGCAGACCTTGCCCTTGACATGAGATGGAGCTGGAGCCATGCCTCGGACGACCTGTGGCGCACCATTGACCAGGAACTATGGGATGCCACAGGAAATCCCTGGTACATCCTTGAAAGCCTTGGAGAGGCAAGATTAAAAGCACTTGCAAAAGACAAAAAATTCCTGGAAGAGCTTGACCGCCAGCTTGAAATCAGGGAAAAGGCCCTGTCCCAGCCAGCCTGGTTTACAAGGGAACACTCTGGCAGGGAGCTAAAAGGCGTTGCTTACTTCAGTATGGAATTTGGGATGAGCGAGGCACTTCCCCTGTACTCTGGCGGCCTGGGTATCCTGGCAGGTGATCATCTCAAAACGGCAAGCGACCTTGATGTGCCGCTTGTGGGTATTGGTCTCTTTTACCAGCAGGGTTATTTTCGCCAGGCCATTGACAGGGAGGGGAATCAGCTTGAATTCTATCCATACAACGACCCGGCAGTTCTCCCTGCCCTGCCCCTTAGAGATGCTGAGGGAAACTGGTTAAGAATTGAAGTTGAGCTTCCCGGGCGCACCCTGGTCCTTCGCACCTGGGAAGTTCAGGTGGGACGAATCAGACTGCTTCTTCTTGACAGCAATGATCCTCTGAACTCTCCAGGTGATCGGGGAATCACTGCCAAACTCTATGGAGGTGGGAAGGAGATAAGGCTCCAGCAGGAGATAGTTCTGGGGCTTGGGGGCTGGAGGCTTATTGATGCCCTTGGCCTTGAGTGTGAAGTCTGCCACATGAATGAAGGACATGCGGCCCTTGTAGTGCTTGAGCGTGCCAGGTCCTTCATGAAAGTGGCATCTGTATCCTTTGATGTTGCACTTAATTCAACAAGGGTTGGAAACATCTTCACTACACACACCCCTGTAGATGCTGCCTTTGACAGGTTTCCGGCGCCTCTGCTCTCCCATTATCTTTCGAAATATGCAGATTCCCTTGGAATATCAATGGCAAGGCTTCTTGGCATGGGAAAAGCTGATCCAAATGATCCTGAAGAACCCTTTAATATGGCATGGCTTGCACTTCGGGGGTGCGGTGCCGTAAATGGCGTAAGCCGCCTGCACGGAGAGGTAAGCCGCAAGATATTCTCTGTGCTCTTTCCCCGCTGGCCTGTGCACGAGGTTCCGGTGGGCCATGTCACCAATGGCATACACATACCCTCCTGGGACTCCAGAGAGGCAGATGAGCTCTGGACCACGTCATGCGGCAAGGAACGCTGGCTCTGGTCACTTGAACGCATTGAGGCAGATTTTAACAAGATTGATGATGAAACATTATGGCAGTTCAGGACCAGAAGCAGGCTGCGCCTGATAGAGTTCTGCCGCAAGCGTGCTTCATGCCACCAGGCAGTATCAACACCGTCCTGCAGTGACAGCACAGGAAGCGCCACTGAATATCTTGATCCCAACGCCTTTACCATGGGATTTGCCAGGCGTTTTACAGGTTACAAACGCCCTAACCTTCTGCTCCACGACCCGGAACGACTTATCCGCATACTTAACAGGCCCGGTATGCCTGCACAGCTTATCATTGCAGGCAAGGCACACCCTGAAGACCAGGCAGGCAAGGCAATGATCAGGGAGTGGATTGAATTTATCAAACGCCCAGAGGTGAATGGCAGGGTAATTTTCATTGAGGATTACGACATGAGCGTTGCTGCCCACATGACTCAGGGGGTGGACCTATGGATCAACACCCCCAGAAGACCCTGGGAGGCAAGCGGCACCAGCGGTATGAAGGTGCTGGTAAACGGCGGAATAAATGTATCAGAGCTTGACGGATGGTGGGCAGAGGCATACTGCCGGGAGGTGGGCTGGAAGATTGGAGACGGTATGGAACACGCTGATCATGCATCATGGGATGCTGCAGAGGCAATGGAACTGTACCAACTGCTTGAAGATGAGATTATCCCTGCATTTTATAACAGAGACAACCGGGGAATATCAAGGCCCTGGGTAAACCGCATGAAAACGAGCATGGCAAGGCTCACACCCCGTTTTTCCACAAACAGGATGCTTCGACAATACACAGAGGAATTCTACATTCCTGCAGCAAAGGCCCTTAGGAGACGTACCCGGAGTGGCGGCAGAACAGGACAGGAGATAGAGGAGTGGCGTGAACGGATTCAACTGCACTGGGCAAATATTCACTTTGGAAACATGGAGGTTGAACAGAAAGATAACATTCTTGTGTTCCGTGTGCAGATATATCTTGATGATCTCAATCCCGATGATATTGCAGCAGAGCTTTATGCCGAACCGGAAGATGACCAATCTTTCCCGGAGATAATCACCCTTGAAAGGAAGGAGCAGCTTGCAGGTGCAATAAACGGGTTCCTTTTCCAGGCCAAAGTAAAAACCACCCGACCTGCATCTCACTATACACCGCGGATAAGGCCCAGGCACCCTGATGTGCAGGTACCCCTTGAAGATGTGCACATCCTGTGGATGAAATAGAGATCGGAGAAATTCAATAATGCACGACGAAACACTGTTTGCACATCTGATGTCCCAGGTATGGTTTCAGTTCGGGCTCGTTACACTGCTGGGCTTTATGACCGGGCTTGAGCTTCACGGATTTCTAGAAGAACGAAAGGGAGAGCTCAGCAAGGATGAAAAACCGGTTCGCTTTGGTACCAGCCGTACATATACGTTCATCGCCATCCTTGGCTATGTTTCCACTGTGCTGGACCATTCACTGCACCTGTACATGTGCACCTTTGCAGGCCTTCTGGTGTTCATGGCAATTTTCTATTTTCACAAGCTTAACATCAGGCAGTCAAGCGCACTTCAGCCCCTGGTTGCCCTGGTAGTTTACCTCTACGGCCCTGCCGCTGCCCTGCAGCCTGCATGGTTTCTTGTGCTTCTCTTTGTTTCTGTGGTGTTCGTGCTTAATGCACGCCCCCTTGCCCACCAGATACTTGAAATGGCAGACAGGCAGGAGATGCTTACCATTGCCAAGTTTCTATTTATCTCAGGTGTCATACTACCACTCCTGCCCCGAACACCTGTCTCAAGCTATATCCCGGCATCTCCATTCAAGATCGGCATTGCTGTTCTTGTAATATCATCAATATCCTACACAGGTTACATACTGAAAAAATACTTTCTCAAACGACAGGGATACCTGGTTGCAGGCCTTCTTGGCGGACTTTACTCAAGCACTGCCACCACCCTGGTCCTTGCCAGAAAGACAAAAGGGAGCTCAACCTCAAGCCCAAGCCTCAATGCAGGCATCATTGCCGCATCCGGCGTTATGTATTTGCGCCTGTTCATGCTGGTGGCATTCCTTAACGCCTCTCTTCTGAAACACATCTCCATTCCCCTTCTGGTGCTTGGTGCCGCAGGGCTTGGAGCTGCATGGTTCTGGAGTCACAACACCAAAACAGTAAAAAGCCAGGATGCAGAGATGGGCAAATCAAACCCCCTTGAGCTTGGAGTGGCGTTACTCTTTGCCTTTCTCTTTGTGTTCATGATTGCAATTACACGGCTGGTAATATTGCACTTTGGAAAAAGCGGTCTTGATGTACTCTCCTTTGCCGTGGGCTTTACAGACATAGACCCGTTCATCCTCTCCCTGCTAAATGGTCACTATCAGGGAGTCGGCCCTGTTCAGGTTACCGGGGCAATTCTTATAGCTGCAGGTAGCAACAACATTCTCAAGGCAGGATATGCTGTTGTATTCGGCAAGCGCAAATTCACCATGCAGGCAACCCTGTTCCTTATCCTTCTGGGCATAATCTCCCTTGGCTGGGGTTTTTCAATGTCCAGGGGATTATTCTGATACCTGACACCTCAAGGAGTTTATTATGATTGAAATTTTATTTATATGGTTCATCACTGCAGCAGGTTTATGGATAACCACCAAATTCATCAAGGGTGTAAGGGCAAAAAGCACAAAAGCGCTATTGCTTGCAGCCCTGGTCCTGGGATTGATAAACAGTTTTATCCGGCCAGTCCTGCTGTTCTTTACATTTCCCATCACCGTATTTACCTTTGGACTGTTTGCACTGGTGATAAATGCACTGATGATAAGCCTCACCGCTTCCATAGTGCCTGACTTTGAGGTTGACGGTTTTGGCTCTGCTTTTTTTGCAGCACTCCTCATGGCACTTCTTTCCATGATTGGCCTCGCAATTTTTGCAGCACTCTTTGCCTCAAACATGGAGTGGATGTTCTGGCACGGTCAGTCAATGAGCTGCGGAGTGCCGATTTGATCTGATTTAATCTAAAAAATCACATAACAACACAGACATAAACAACATGACTAAAAAACACTTTAAAAAACACATCCCGCACCCTCCCCATCACTCCAAGCGCAGGCGTCCCCTGCCGTGGCAGGCTCCAAAGCCAATAGAAGATGATCCAGCAGCTCTTGAAAGGGTTCGCAAGATAATGGAAAGCCCTGGCTACCGGCAGGCTGACCAGGATATTGATTTCCTTAATCAGGACGAAACCCGGGGCATACGTCTCCAGATTGACTATATGAAGCCCGAACTGCTGCTTGAACAGCAGGGGGTAAAGCACACCATAGTGGCATTTGGCAGCACCCGTATTGTAGAACCGGGTGCTGCAAAACGTAATCTTCAACGTCTGAAGCAACAGGCTGCCCAACATCCTGATGACAGGCGTCTGGCACAGCAGGTCAAGACAGCAGAACGCATACTTGCAAAGAGCCGCTACTATGACGTTGCCAGGGAGTTTGGCAGGTTGGTGGGCCAGTTTGGAAAGGGACCAGAGGATAACTGTCTCACACTGTGCACAGGCGGCGGTCCGGGCATGATGGAGGCAGCAAACCGTGGTGCCTTTGACAGCGGAGCAAAATCAATCGGACTTAATATCACGCTTCCCCATGAACAGTATCCCAATCCGTACATATCACCTGAACTTTGTTTCCGGTTTCATTATTTTGCCACGCGCAAACTCCACTTTTTGCTCAGGGCTGTGGCCCTTGTTGCATTTCCTGGTGGCTACGGCACCTTTGATGAACTCTTTGAGGCATTAACTCTGATACAGACCAGGAAGATAGAACCAATACCAGTAGTCCTGGTAGGGGAATCTTTCTGGCGCAGTGCAGTAAATGTGGATTTCATGGCAGAAGAAGGGGTAATAGACCCCGAGGACAGGGAGCTTTTCTGGTATGCAGAGACTGCCCAGGAGATATGGGAAGGCATACAGCACTGGCACAGGGTTAATGGCAAACCGCTGTCTGAACTTGTGAAATAAAATATTGGTCCCTTTGAGAATGCATAAATGATTATGCGTCAGACAATGCATCTTTTAGTTGTGCTGAGCTACTTAAGGGACGAACATTCAAAAATATTGTCCATGCGGTATTACCAAAAATATAACCGATCCCTTTTCATACAGTATTTGGCACTATTTAAAACCTTTGCAATTACGAAGGCATGGTATAAAAGACTTTTGGTGGACATGCTGAACTCATGAATGACTTCCGACTTGTTTAGCATGACGTCAGGAAATGAGTTCAGCATGTCCTTGTTTAAAACCATTTTTGTTACAGGGGCACAGAATTACCTAATGAATTCCTTTTTACACCAAGCCTGAATCGCGATAGAGCTTCTCTCAACCTTGCCCCTACACTTTGTAGATTTTCGGATACACTTTTCACTTCTTTTGCAAGGGTAGAGGTGGTCTGGGAGGCATCAACGATTTCCTTTATCTTTTCCACGATAACCTCTGTTTCGTGCTTGGTCTCTTCTGCCTGGATGGTAATTTCATGAATAGCATTTTTTTCTTCATCTATGCTACTTTCTACCTTGGCAGATTCCTGTGAAATAGTAGCAATGGTGGTAGATGCATGGTCTATGGCAGTACTGACCCTGCGAACACCCTCCTGGATTTCAGATACTATCTTTTCAATTTCCTCGACTGAACCACCTGTTTCTTTCGCAAGTTCTTTGACCTCGTTGGCAACGACCGCAAAACCTTTTCCGGCCTCTCCTGCCCTGGCGGCCTCTATAGTTGCATTCAGGGCCAAGAGATTGGTCTGTTCAGCAATAGCCCCTATAAGGCTAGTGATCTCTCCAATCTTCTGGGAAGATATAACAAGCTCATTTACCGCGCTCTTTACATCCATCAATTTTGCCTCTGCTTCTGCGGCATCCGCACTGGAGGAGCTGACATGGTCAACTACCTGGTCAATGGCAATGTTGACCTCTTCTATAGAGGCTGTCACCCTTGTGACATACTCATTTGCCACCTCCGCAAGAGACTGGATGTCCAGAGCAACCTCTTCTACCTTGCCAGCCGAGTTGGTCATACTATTGGCCGCTTTATCCAGTTTGGTGGTCTTGTCAAAAACATCTCTGGAACTCTTGGAAACCTCCTGTAGGATGTTTCCAACTTTGACTACCGTCTCAAAAAGAAGATTTTGGATATGTGCAAGCTCATCGTTTCCTTTGAGTCTTTCGAGATCACTGAAGTTAAAATTTCCACTGGAGATCCTGTCAAAGAGACTGTTAAGGAGATGTACTACCGCCTCAAACCGCTTTGTCAGGAAACGTGTCAAAGAGACTCCAATGAACAGGCCCAATAATACGCTAAAAGCTAGTATCATTCCCATGATTTTAAGTCTTGTGTCCAGCCGCTCCTTTTGTTGTTTTGCTATAGTAGCAATCTCTGACGTTATTAAGCCTGAAAGATCTACAGAAATCTTATCAAGTTGGTGTGACAATCCAGCCAGTTGATTTACCAGTTTGTTCTTTTCGGTCTTTTTAGCCAATATGTCCTGTCTGAGACCGAACATAATGGAGACATTCTTCTTCATGGACTCTTGTGCCTCGTTTTTGGACGTCTTCGTTTTATTTTCTACTGGCAAGCCGTTAAGGCTTCCTACAAGCTGGCTAATCTTGTAGGAGGTTGCCTTGAACCGTTCTTTCAATGGCTCCATGTATTCCGGCTCGTCAACAGCACCAAGCTCTGCCCTAATCAATAAAAAATCCTGGAAATTGCCAAGAATATCCTTCAGAGCAGAAACGACCCTATAATCCACGTTAATAAGCTTATCTATCTTTTGCTTAATATCTTCAGGGGTGGATGCACTGGTGATGGCATCACCATCCATTATAAGATTGAGTTCGGCCTCATCCACTGCTTCCAATATTTTTTTACGTACCTGTGCATATTGTTGAAGGATGTATCTCGTCTTTATCTTCCATTTTTCACTGTTATCAAGTATTCCAATGTTCACATCAGAGGACTTTTTTATAAACTGTCGTAAGCCTAGAATAACTGACTTTGCTCCGGGAATTGGTTCTATAGCATCAAGATCATTTTCAGCCTTTTTTTTATACTTTGTTATAAGTTGAGGTTTGTTGGCACCATAAAGTGAGAAGATATCTGCCTTCACACGTTCAAGCGCTAGGATGGCAGAAGTATCCGTGTCCTGATCCGCGTTTTGGTTTTGGGAAACCACTATAGATGCCACCTGTTCAAAGCCCTTAAGTCCATCTTTCATGTTCAGGTAGGACAACAGACAAATAATGCCCAGAGCAGTTATTCCGAATACAAAAGTGGCTGCTACAAGCCGTGTTATTTTTATTCGGCTAAATATCTTTCCCATTTTTCATGCTCCTATTCAGTAGTTGACCTGCTGGAATTTTCCGTCCTTTATCACGGTAAGATAGACCTTTTCCATACCCTGATGGTCTGTTGGGGAAAAGGAGATGGGCACGTTTATACCTAAGTCTAAATTTTGTAGGTTATCAGCAGCAGCGACAACTGTTTTCCTTGTGAGTTCCTTGCCTGAATTCTTTAAGACCTGCACTAAGGTCTTTGCAGCAAGGTAACCCTCAAGACTCACAAAACCTGGGTTGAAGTCCGAATAAGCTGCCTTCATAGTTTGTACATAATCCTTTACACCGGGTAAAGAGCTATCCCAGGGTAGAGGAACCACCTGTGTCACCAGTACGCCCTCGCCATCTGGTCCGAGCTCTTTGAGAAGCGCCTTGCTTCCCACAAAAGAGATGTTTATGAAGCGGGTTGCAGTCAGTCCCACCTTTTTTGCCTTTTTGATAAAGGCCGCACATGGTTTATATGCGCCAATCATTACCACGGCTTCCGGCCGTATCCTGCGCATGGTTATAACTGCCTTGCTAACTGCAACGGTATTTCTTGGATATGTGGCCTCTCCGGCTATTTCGAGTTCCCTCTTGTCCATTGCCTTTTTAAAACCACTAAGCCCGGCCCGACCATATGAATCATCCTGATAGAATATGGCTATTTTTTTCAGCCCATTCACATCTGCAAGATAATGGACCATCTCTTCAGTCTCCATAAAGTACGAGGCTCTGAGGTTAAATACCAGAGGCCTAACCGGATTTCTTAGAAATTCTGCACCGGTAAAAGGAAAGAAGTAAGGAATACCTGCCTTTTCTGCTACAGGAAGGGCTGCCTTGGACGTTGGAGTCCCCACATAACCTGTTAGTAAAAAGCAGCCGGAGTCCACAAACCTTTTGGTATTTTCAATGGCTCTATCAGGCTCATAACCATCGTCCAGCACGTTAAGTGCTATTTTTCTTCCGTTAATTCCTCCATTTTTATTGACCTGAGAAAATACCGCCTTAAAACCCTTTGTGTATTCATTTCCGAGAAACATAGCCGGACCACTCTGGGCATTTGAGGCACAAAGTAAGATGGACGTGGATGTTACTCCCTGCGAAGCATGGACCAAAGAAAATAAAAATAGTACTAGGCATATTGATAGCATAAGCCAAACACTTGTCCTGATGGATAAAAACTCTGCGGTTGTTCTGAAACTCATTTTGAAGCCTCCTTTTATTTAATTGTTCCGCCTGTTAAGGGCTATCGGAATTGAGAGGCATTTACTTGAAGATTTCCCAAAAAAACAGTTCTTAATGGACCACTGATTCTTTAATCAGCAATGTTTCTTGTTAAGGCAAGCCACTGATTCTGTTAAAAAGCTGGAATTTTTTCCAAAACTCCTCTTCCGAGAAGTATTCATGCCTCGACACCGTTTTTTCTGTAAGATCAAAGGCGATATCCTCTGGATCGTTGCTCTCTGCCATGGTGCAACAGCTTCCAGAGTAACCAGGGCATTAAGTACCTGTCATAGATACAATGAGACAGGTTAATTATGAGCTCAGGTTAACTTCTTTCCTCTAAAAGTTTCTTTCCCATATTACCTGAAATTCTAACGCTGTGTTTTCCTACCCACCAAAATAAAGGGCGCAGCACAAGCTCTCAGTCCACAAAACCCAGCCTTTCCCATCTTTTTTCATTACAAAAATGTAGGCGATCTCACTTTTTTGTATCTAAAGGCACAAAAAAAGGCCGATGATCCTGCGGGCAATGTCCCTGCCTGAAAATCCTTGTCATAACTATTTGAAATATAAAGATAAGTGCATGACATCTCCTGTGGCATGTCTATTGCGTTTGTTAGAGACAACCTGACGGAAACGTAAATCTTCACAGGAGATTTTGAAATGGAAGCCATAGCTCTTGAAGAAAGAAAAAAACAGATACACATCAAAGGCGAGGCCCCACTTGATATGGCCTGCAACAGGGAAAGCCTTGCAGGTGCTGTAAGCCAGAGAGCCTGCACATTCTGTGGTTCGCGGGTAGTTCTCTATCCTATTGCCGATGCCCTTCATCTTGTGCATGGTCCCATAGGCTGTGCAGTATATACATGGGATATCAGGGGGGCACTTTCATCCGGTCCGGAGCTTCACAGACTGTCCTTTTCAACTGATCTTCAGGAGCGGGATGTAATTTTTGGAGGTGAAAAAAAGCTTAAACGCGCCCTGTGTGAACTGATAGACCGTCACAGTCCCAAGGCCGCGTTTGTTTATTCCACCTGCATTGTGGGAATTATCGGCGATGATCTTGATGCGGTATGCAAAGCAGTTGGGTCAGAAAAAGGCATACCGGTAATCCCGGTAAAATCCGAAGGATTTAAGGGAAACAAACGTTCAGGGTACAAAGCTGCCTGTGATGCCCTGTTCCGGCTTATTGGCACAGGGGACACTGAGGGCATCTCCAGGCACTCGGTGAACATATTGGGGGATTTCAATATCGCAGGGGAGATATGGATGATCCGTGACTACTACAGGCGCATGGGAATCGAAGTTGTTGCCAACATAACAGGAGACGGCCGGGTCGATGATATAAAACGTGCCCATGGAGCCTCCCTGAATGTTGTGCAATGTTCCGGTTCCACCATGCAGCTTGCTGACATGATGGAGAAAAAATATGGAATCCCGTCAATCCGTGTCTCCTATTTCGGTATCGAGGA
>JALWJV010000219.1:1744-4085 GCA_026996955.1 Deltaproteobacteria bacterium | reverse complement strand
CCTTAATTACCGGAAAACAAGTTTTTTGTAACTTGAACTTCCGTATTGTTAGTGTTGGCATGATACATGCATGAACTAATACATTGTTATGTTAATACACCAAACCGTAATAACTACTTTTTTGACAATATTGCTATATCTGTTATATTAAAAAATTTGGTCAAAAATGTTGCTAAGAGGTTTCGTGTTGAAGGGTGTATGCCCGGGTCATTCATCATTTCTTTGCAACATTATTATCGTCGTTGGAGAGTATCTACTCATAGGATACCGCATCTGCTGCGTTTTGGGGACTCAAAGGATAGGGAGTACGCCTCTGTGCCCGCTCTGCCTTACATCTGCAGCACCATGTGAGTTGATACCTTGTGTAAAAAGTGTCTTTCCGTTGTGAAAGGAATGCGTCCAGGAGGGGGGTAAGTAGTTATGTTGGAGTAACATAATCTGTCCCTCCAAAAGTATAATTCATGAAGAACATTACTGAAAAAATGCTATCAAACAGCATTGGCAGCAAGCCTGAAAGCCTTGGTCATAATATTGAAGTTTATGCCGATATCATCAAAAATATGCCAGGCCTGGTGGTTCTTGCAAATAATAAACTTGAAATAGAACTATGCAGTGATGCTCTGCTTGAATTTAGTGGATGGTCTTTTTCAGAGGTTCAGGGGAAACATCCAATAGAGTTTGTCCCTGAAAAGTACAGGCAGAGTACTACTGCTAAACTCGTGGAGGTGCTACAAAGGGGGGAAGCCTATATTGAGACATGGATCCTTACCAAAAGCGGAGTTGAGGTTCCGTTTGCCATTTCAGGCAAGAGAATCCAGATAGATAACAAGCCATTTGCCCTTGGAATTGGAGTTGATTTGACGCGCCGCCTTGCCACGGAAAAGGAGCTTCGTTTTGCAAACTCTCTCCTTAAATCCCAGAACGAGGTCACCATGGATGGGATCCTTACGGTTGACCGTCATGGTAAGGTACTCTTTAACAACAAGAGATTTCTTGAGATCTGGTCCATCCCCCAGGAGTTGGCAGATTCCAGGGATGATGCAAAAATGCTCAAATTTATCAGGCCCCAGCTTGTGTCCCCTGGGGACTTTATGGAAAGGGTTCAATATCTCTATAGTCAACAATCAGAAACAGCCCGAGATGTGTTGGAGCTTAAAGATGGACGTTTTATAGACCGTTACTCTGCGCCGCTTAAAGACGAAAATGGCGGATATTTGGCAAGGATATGGTATTTTCGTGACGTTACCAGTTTCATAAGGCAAGAGAGGGAGCAGTTAAGAATCAGTAAACTTGAGGCAATTAGTACCCTTGCTGCAGGTATTGCCCATGATTTCAATAACATCCTGACATCGGTTATAGGAAATATCAATATGGCCTCAATGTATGCCGGCCATGAAGAGCCTGCGGGCAATTTCCTTAAAAGTGCGGAACAGGCAGCGCTCAAGGCAAAGGACCTGACCTATAAACTCCTTACCTTTTCAGAAGGCGGAGTCCCAGTCAAAAAGGTAACTGATATCAAGCGGTTTTTTGAGGATACAGTCCAGTTTATTCTAAGTGGCCGCCCTGTGGACTACAACATCAGCTTTGATGATGATCTCTGGAATGCTGAATTTGATACTGCCCAGATAACGCAGGTTATTCAGAATATCGTCTTAAATGCCATTGATGCCATGTCCGAGGGCGGTACTATTACCATCACCGGAACCAACTTTCTCCATGACGGTTCAACCGTTCCTGCCCTTGGGCCTGGCAAGTTCCTTAAAATATCCATTGCAGATAATGGTATGGGAATAACCGAGGAAAATATCCACAGAATTTTTGATCCGTACTTTACCACCAGCCCCCTTGATAATAATAAGGGCAAGGGGTTGGGCTTATCAATAGTTTATTCTATTATCTTCAAGCACGGCGGTACTGTTGAGGTTGAATCCAAACCGGACATGGGGGCGTGCTTTACCTTTTATCTTCCTGCTGTTGATGGCATCGAAGACCGTAGTGAAGTTACAGAACTGGTCAGTGAAACAAAGACCAGGCCCAGAATATTGGTGATGGACGATGACCCTATGGTACGGCAGCTGGCATCTGAGATGCTCGAAACCTGTGGATATGATGTGGAAACTGCGGCAAACGGTGCTGAAACTCTGAAAAAATATGGTGATGCGCTTAAGACAGAGAAACCTTTCCATGGTGTAATAATTGATCTTACGATTCGTGGAGATAAAAGCGGAAAAGAGATATTTGAAGAGCTGAAAAAGATTGATCCCGGAGTAAAGGCTTTAATTTCAAGTGGTTATACCACAAATGATATTATGAAAAATTTTGAAAAATACGGTTTTAGGGG
>JALWJV010000219.1:0-1734 GCA_026996955.1 Deltaproteobacteria bacterium | reverse complement strand
GAATTGATGAGATGTCAAAGGCTGTTGCCACCATGCTGTCATAATCTGGGTTGTATTGGTTCAGTGTGGTAAATGGTCTTGTTTTGGACGGAAAAATAAGACCATTTACCAACCTTATTAAGATGAATTCGCTGAACAGTTACCAAATTTCAATGTATTAAATGATAAGTCTAACCCCGCCTAACTCCTCTATTTTATAAGGGAATCGGTCGCCAGGGGAGCCTATGAACATGAAGTTTACAGGTATTCCCCACTCCTTTGAGAGTTTCTGGATGAGTTCCGGCCCGAACTTTCCCTTGATCTTCACAAATTCAATATCTATTTCAGGATATTCCCTGTCCAGAAATTCAAGGTCTTTTTCAAGTTTTTTGAGCACCTCAGGATCTTCCTGACCTGGGCCTGTGACATGAACTATCTTGAGCCTCTTGGTATGTTCGTTATTTTTGATATAAAGCAGTACCTTGTTGAGGTTGGCGATGTTGTCACCCCTTGTGAAAAATACAAACTCCTGGGACTGTATCTGGTCAATGGTTGAGAGTATCTTTTCATCAATACGTTGCACCATCCTCATTATGGGAACATAAAGAATCTCTATAAAATGCAGCATGGCATCGAGCAGGGCGACCCTGTTAAGCATTATTCCAGTGATAAACAGTGCGGGTATGAAGTATTCCAGGAAAATTATAAAATTGGGGGTCTCTCCAGGCTTTGGTTCCTTGATGATATTTCCCACAAGTGCAATGGTCACTGCTGCAAGTGCAAAGGTAACTGCCCCCCATCCAGCCCTTTCCGGGCGCGGCAGTCTTGCACGTTTGATTTTGAGCAGGATATTTCCCATTGCAAACAGCGCCATAACCGACAGGAACGAGATGGTATAGACACCTGCCAGTTTTTCCACCTCTCCCTCTGTTATAAAGAGGATTGAAACACACATCAGGAAGAACATCACGATAATTCGATAGGAACTTCCCCTGGCATTTTTTTTAAGCAGGAATTGGGGGAGTATTCTGTCCAGGGTGATACGCTCTATAAGTCCGGAAACGCCTACATAGGATGTCAGAACTGCACCGCTAAGTACAAGGGTTGCATCTATTGAGACAAGGGCAGAAACCCATTTTCCTCCGGTAATCTGGCCCATGTATGAGAGAAGGTCTGCCTCGTGATGGCTTACCTCAGGGATGGGGACAACAGCAAGTGCGAGAAGTGCCATGAGCGGGTTGAATATACTTACTGCAACCCACATGTTTCGAAGGGTTTTGGGGAAAACCCCTGGCTGCTGTTCTTCCACAAAGTTGGCAGAGCTTTCAAAGCCTGATATCCCCAGCATTGCCGCAGAAAAGCCCCAGAATATTGCCATTTTCACTGATCCGTGCATTACCGGGGCGCTGTTGTTCTGGAAAAATGTTTCAAGCCCGTGGTGAAAAAGATAAAAGATGACAGTTCCTGAAAGCACAACAAGGGAGGCCAGGTGAAAGAAGAAGATTACCACTGCAACAGCAGCAGATTCTCCTATACCCATGATGGTAAGTGCCATAAAGCAGGATAGCACCACCACAGTTGCAGTAATTACAGGAAGTGAGGGCACCATGGTGTGGAGGTAATGCATTGCCTCGGATGCTGAGATTACCGCTGTGGCCATGTATGAGAGCAGTGTCAGGGTGGCAGCAAGGGATGCTATTGACTTGCTGGTGGTGTTCAGAAGGGCGTTATATGCGCCACCATTAAGGGGTAGTG
>JALWJV010000218.1 GCA_026996955.1 Deltaproteobacteria bacterium | reverse complement strand
GTGTACACCGGCAGATTTGCAAGGGCAGACGAGGTGGCAGGTGCAATGTTCTGGCTTGCCACAGAATCCCCGGAGTATATAAACGGAACCTGCCTGGACATTAATAACGGCGCCTTTCCCCGCTGACAAGTCGCTCACACTCTTCTTACAACACTCCCCTTCTGATGATACCCAGGAATCACTTTGAAACATTTGACCATGGAGCAGATATAGGAATAAGGGGTATTGGCTCAAGCCCGGAGGAGGCATTTGAACACGGGGCTGAGGCAATGTTCTCCCTTACGATAGAAAATTTTTCTGAAATCCGGCCGGTAACTACTGTTAAAATCCAGTGTGAATCCTATGACCTTCCCGGTCTTTTTACCGCGTGGCTTAACAGCCTGCTGGCAGAGTCAGACATAAGTGGAATGATCTTTTGCAGGTTTCATGTAAAAATTAATGGCCCTACCCTTTCCGGCACTGTTTCGGGTGAACCTTTCAACCCTGAAATACATACCCGTGGCATAGAGGTAAAGGGTGCTACGTTTACCGAGCTTAAAGTTGAGGAAACAGAACCTGGACGCTGGATAGCCCAGTGCGTGGTTGATGTGTGATGCCCCCATCCCAAAACACAGTTGACAAACAATTAATCCGGAACCATAATGAAACCATAATGCAATAATTATGCAAGGAGGTTGGCATGACGACAATAACTGTAAAAAATATTCCAGATAGAACATACGAACTATTGAAACAACTTGCTGCTTCGCACCATAGAAGCATAAATAGCGAAATAATCTATCTGATAGAAAAGTTTACCGGCAGCACAAAATATTCTCCAGAAGAGCACTTGCTCATGGCCAGAAAAATGAGAGATAAAACAAGAAAAGTTATTGCAGCAGATGGAATATCAGATGCAATAAATGCCGGTCGTCCATGATAGTAGTAGACACAAATATAATCGCATATTTTTACTTGAAAACTGAATTATCCCAATTGGCAGAGAATCTTTACAAAAAGGATTCGGACTGGGTTGTTCCAATACTATGGCGTAGTGAATTTAGAAATGTTCTTACCACCTTTATAAAAAGGGAATTCATTTCGCTAAATCATGGTATTCAAATATTGGAATTGGCTGAAGCGTTATTTGCTGAAAAAGAATATGCAATAAATTCAGCACAGGTCTTAAACCTGGCATATATTAGTGGTTGCTCTGCTTACGATTGCGAATTTGTGAGCCTGGCAGAGAATTTAAATATTTCCTTGGTAACAATGGATAAACAGATTTTGACAGCTTTCCCCTCTTTGGCAGTATCTCTTAAAGATTATTGCCTAGATTGAGCGATTGTCGGATTTGTTGCAGAACCGCGAAAAACTAATTGATCTAATTCCCTTGAATTTCATTGAAAAAATAATCTTCCAGGTTTTGAAACGCTCAATCTAGGTATTGAAATCTTGCTTTTGCTCATAGTCACCATGACTCCTGACTCCGGAGGCATCAATGGATATACACAGCCTTATACGCCACAGTGACAGCCATTGGGAGATTCCCAGAGAAGGCTCCATGAGGGTGCCAGCCTACATCTTTGCACATCAAGACCTGGTTCTGGAAATGGATGACCAGGTAAAACGCCAGCTTGTCAATGTAGCATCCCTTCCGGGCATCGTTAAGGCGGCAATGGCGATGCCAGACGCCCACTGGGGTTACGGGTTTCCCATAGGGGGTGTTGCCGCATTTGACCCTGATCAGGGAGGGATAATTTCCGTGGGTGGCGTTGGCTACGACATCTCCTGCGGGGTCCGTACCCTGCTTACCGGCATGAAACGGTCTGACATAGAGCCATGGCTTGAAACAGTTATAGATGGGCTTTTCCAGGTGGTTCCGTCCGGGGTTGGTTCAGAGGGCAAGATAAGGCTTACCGAAAGGGAGCTGGATCACGTACTCACTGGCGGTGCACGCTGGGCAGTAGAGATGGGTTACGGTATCCCTGAAGACCTTGACCACGTGGAGGAAAACGGAAGGATTGCAGGGGCTGACCCGTCCTGTGTATCCTCAACAGCCAAAAAGCGCCAGCACAGGCAGGTGGGTACACTTGGCTCAGGAAACCACTACCTTGAAATCCAGTATGTGGAGGAGATTTTTCATGAGCCATCAGCAACGGCACTGGGGATTGAAAAGGACGACGTTGTAATTGCCATTCACTGCGGTTCAAGGGCACTGGGGCATCAGATAGGCACTGATTACATCCAGATCCTTGGAAAAGCTGCCCGGAAATACAACATACCCATACAGGAACGGGAACTGGTCTGCGCCCCTATAAACTCGCCGGAGGGAAAGAGATACTACGGGGCAATGGCCTGCGGCGTAAACTGCGCACTGGCAAACCGCCAGGTGATTTGCCATCTGGTCAGGCAGGTATTTCATGAAATCCTTCCAGGCACGCACATAAGCACACTCTATGACATTAGTCACAATACCTGCAAGATAGAAGAACATGTGGTGGATGGTGAAATCCGGCGCCTCTATGTCCACCGAAAAGGCGCCACCAGGGCGTTTGGTCCCGGAAGAACTGAGCTTCCTGAAGAATTCAGAGATGCAGGCCAGCCTGTATTTATCGGAGGGACAATGGGGACCTGCTCCTACATAATGATTGGCAGAAGCTCAGGCGAGGAACTTGCCTGGGGTTCGGCATGTCACGGTGCGGGACGTGCCATGAGCAGGCGTGCTGCTCTTAAAAAGTGGAAGGGGAAAAAGGTCATTTCAGAACTGAGACACAGGGGAATAATTGTACGTACCGGAAGTTATCGAGGGGCAGCGGAAGAAGCACCCTATGCCTACAAGGATGTAACAAGTGTGGTTGATTCCACTGACCAGGCAGGGCTTGCAAGAAAGGTCGCCTTATTACGGCCCATGGCATGCATAAAGGGATGACAGCCACGGGCCTTAAAGATCAAATAAAGAAAATTACTTTACAGAATATCCTCTACCTGCCATGCAGGCACCATAAGCCCTGTAATAAGACTCCGCAGCCTGCTGAGTAGCGGCATTATGGGCATTTGCAGCCTGTTCGTTGGCAACCCTTTCCTGCCTGCGCCTTAAGAGGCCACCGGTTCCCCCAACTGCTGCTCCTATTGCTGCGCCCTTACCTGCATCTCCAGCAATGGCGCCTCCGATTGCACCAAGTGCAGCCCCACGTGCAGCCCCACGTACTGCATGTCCGCTGCTTGGAGCAGCAGCTACTGCCGATTGGGCATTGGCTGGATTGAATCCGGTCTGTGACTGTGCCCACTGGAGGCAGGCAGCCCTGTCACTCTGCATGGTTGCCTGATCCTGTCCCTTTTGAGGATAGACGTATGGCTCTTGGGCCCATGAAGAGACGGTTAAAAGAAATGCTGCAGCCAGAGTTGATGTAATTACCTTAAGTTTTCTTGTTGCTTTCATAATTTCTCTCTTGTTGATGGTTTGTAATTTTATTTTGTAAACATTTTGGTTTGTTGTACGATATTTAGGCGGTAAGGGTCATTAATACCGTGTAATTGACAGAAAAAAAAGGAAAATACCAAGAGACGAACCTTAAACAGTATGATAAAATCAAATAAATTTTATCTTATTTATTTAGACAAGTCAAGTAAATAATAACCAGACCATTTTACGGCTTCATTCAAAAATGAAACAAATCAATAATAATATTTTACTGTTTCCTTTGATTTTCATCACTTTGATTTCCCACGCTGTTTTTACAAAAAGCGTGACATTTGCCAGATCCGGGCAAGGTGAAATCCAGGGCAAGAATGAAAGTGTCATCCTTGTTGACGACCTGTTTCTTGAACAGGCCCTGGGGTTTATGCTTTCAGGAAATCCTCAGCTTAAACGGCTTGAGAGTGAAATCTCAGCGCTAAAAGGTGCGGCAATACAGGCCGGGCTGCTGCCAAACCCGGAAATTGGAACTGAAGTGGAAAACTTTGCCGGTCAGGGCGACATGAATGGCTTTGACAGTGCAGAAACCATCATTTACCTGTCTCAGCTCATAGAAACAGGATTCAAGAGGGATAAACGTCACCGCATAGCGCTTAGTGAAAAAGACCTGGCTGTTAAGGATTATGAAATTGCAAGGCTTGACCTCATGGCAGCCGC
>JALWJV010000217.1 GCA_026996955.1 Deltaproteobacteria bacterium | reverse complement strand
CAATATGTCAGGTTCAGGCATGGGGCAGTTAAATACATTATGCCTGTAAATCTTCCTTACCCTGCTGAAGGCATCCTGCTCACGCCTTTGGGCAAATTTTCTGTATCTTTCAAAAAGCCTCTCCTCCATCCCTTTCCTGTCCTGTTGATTCCTGATTGCAGCCTTATCAGTGTATGAGAGGATATCCTGAAACATCCGGATAAAGATCTCGGAAGTCCGCTCCTTCCTGGCCCCCCAGTCATTTTTTATGGTACGGATCACTGTACTCAGTTCAGGAGAAAGCTCCTGGTCAATCCCCTTAAGGCTCTCAAGCAGCTCTATTCGGCCCTGATAGGTTTCCCTGCATGAGTTAAAGATACGTACCAGGTTAAAGTGCCGCCTGAACTCGTGCCTCCACTCATCAAGCCAGCCGGTTTCATCCTCCTTGCAGTTAATTACTGCCATTCTGGGCTTTCCTGTAAGACGTAGAATCTCCATCTCTGCCCGGTCGCTTTTTCTCATGGGCCTTGAGCCATCCACCACAAAGATGATCCCTGATGCATGGATCATGGGCTCAAGAAGGGTGCAGTCATCATGAAATTCAGGAATTTGTTTGTGTGCAGCTATAAATTCAGGAATCAGTTCATTGTAAGGGCCGCTCCAATCCCGCATCCACCGCAATGTCTTGAAAGGATTCTGAAAGCCCGGTGTGTCAACGAACCGGATTATCTCCTGTCCGTCGATTATAACAGGAAAGCTCCTGCACTCCCTTGTCTCACCGGCTATCGGGCTTATACGCACGCTGTCATCCTCAGCAAGGGTTGACAGCACAGAGGACTTTCCCTCATTGGGATGGCCTGCAATTACAAATTCCGGGACTTTCCTGCTCATGTTAAATCAAATTCCATGACCATCATGCCAGGATCTCCAATGGCTGCAACCTGTCTTTGCCACTGCTCCACATCCTGTCTGTCTACTGACCTCAAGCCTCCATCCGGTTCAGGGCGGCCTGCAAGAAGGATGATAATGGCATTATCCTTCCTGGACATGCGCCTGATCTGTTTCAGGAAATCAATGGTCTCTCGAAGAGGAGGCATCCATGCCTCCCTGACAACCACCACAGGCCCGCTGTGTTCCTTCAGGCGTGAACGTATTTCCTTGCCGCAGGGCTCTTTTTCAATCTGGCATTCTTCATCAACAACCTCTGCCTCCGTCACATTAAAGCCTGCCTTAAGCCCAAAGCGTTCAAGACTTTCCCGGTCAAGCACTTCCGCAAGGTCTTCAGGAACAAGCACCAGGGCATGTTGGTATAAGGCGGGATTATTACTTTTTTGTGTGTCAGCACCTGGTTGTTCCATGGTCTGTTCATCTGTGCTGCCATCATTATCAGTAACATGAAGCTTTGCCTGGGTTGTCTTCTGTTCAGTCAGCCCTGATGTGCTTAAGGTTTCCAGGGTCATGCGCCTGATGACCGGCCTGAAACGGGCTGTGTTGAAATTTATTTGAAGCAGTGAACGCTTCAGCATGAACCGCCCCAATACAAAAAGCCCAAGGCGGGGAAGCAGGCCGTAAACCAGTATGCACATACAGAGAAAGGGCCACCATGAGACAAGGTCTGTTGTTGCAAGGTGATAAATACCCTCTTTTAATATCATCCTGCTCCCTGCAATATGAGCTGCATCAGGAAATCCCACCCCCTGGGGAAGTAACCAGGCCCAGGGCGCTGCCAGAAAACGGACTATGCTGTACGCAGTATCAGGGCCAAGCTCAAGGGTGGACTGCCACCCAAAGGCAAGATCAACACAGGTTATCTGTAAAAGGGTGGCAGCAAGGGCGCCCAGGTTAAATCCTATGCCAAAAAGCTGAATCAGCAGGAAAAAAGGCCAAATGTACACAGAGCCGTACACCTGGCCCGTCATTCTCATGTTGCCAATGGCTGCCTGAAACTCCTGTAATGATTTTACAGGAATCTTTGAAGCGAGCCATCCAAGTAGGATGAAAAAGAGGCGTGAAACAAGGGATATGGCAGGGTGTGGAGCCTTGTCGCGGTTGCGGAATCTGTTCAAAATGAGAAAAATGAAGTTGAGGACAACGAGAAATACCTGGGAAAAGACAAGCACAAGGAGGAAGGTGGAGACATTTATTGGCTCCCTGCCGTTATAGACAAGCAGAGACAGGGCTACTCCTGCCCCCATGACAGCTCCAATGCACAGGGCAAGGATTGCAGCAAGGCGGTATGCCTCATCCCACAGCCTTCCCGGAAGCAGGTTAGCTGCGTGACGCTTGCGCATTGCATCAAGCCACAGCCTCAGCAGGATGGCGGGGCCTGCTGCATCACTCGCTTTGAGGTGCTTGAGATACAGCGCCCTGTCCCTTTGAATCAGCGCATCTTCACCCTCTTCCTGTTCAATTAGCCTGTCAAGGTTCAGGAAATATTCAAGGTCAATTATATCAGGCAGTTGCCATGCCTGTTTCATAAAATGCCCTGCCACTTCCTACCAGTCATATATGATTTCCCACTGGGTGTTAAAGGGCTGGCTGTCTGGGGTAAAGGTTATGTACTGGGTCTCACCCTGCCCCTGGCCGCTGCTCTTCTGCTCTGCCCAGAGCCGCAATTCTATGGCTGGCACTGCCATGTTTTCAGGGCCTTCAAGCCAGAACTCCCTCTCCTCTATCACCTTCCAGAGAGTGCCGTCACGCCGGTCCCTGCACCGCTCCCCTACCCTTGGAAGCCCGAGCTTTATCCGCAGGTCCTTGAACTTGTAGGGGGAGCGTTCACCATAATCCAGCACCTTCTCACCCAGTATCATTATGCCAATGGCGCCAAGGGGTGCGGTAAGGAGTATGGAGAGCACTGCAACTGCAAGGATAAGATCGCCTGAGGCAACCCCGTATGCAAGAGGCACCGCCCCTATTGCAGCCTGAACAGTAGCCTTGGGGATGTAGGCAACAATGGTGAATATCTTTTCCTGCATGGTAAAGGGCGTTCCCATCAGGCTGATATAAGTACCCACGCTCCTGAATATCAGCCCCACAAGGATAACAATGGATCCTGCAAAGCCTGCATCCCATGCAACATGGATGTTTACCTGTGCGCCAACAAGGACAAAGAGCAGGAGCTCGGCAAAGACCCAAAGTTTTTTGAGCTTCTGTGACATCAGGTGGGCAATTGGCTCGGATTTTTCAAGGATTATAAAGCCTATTGCCATTACCCCGAGAAGGCTTGCCACAGGCACAATGCCCTCAAGCCTCTTTTCAATCCATGTTAGCACTATGGAAACACCAAGCACCATCAGCGTGCGCTTTGGCGGTCTCCAGTCATACTTTTCAAACAGCCGCCAGAGGATATAGCCTGGGATGAGACCTATAAGGATTCCAAGGGTAATTGAGACGGGAATTTCTCCAAGCTTTGCCCAGATATTTACATCCCCGCCCCCATACATCCCAAGGAATATGGTAAAGAGCACAATAACAAAGACATCGTCAATACTTGATGCTGCAAGTATCATTGTGGGAATGCCCTTCTTTGCCCCCCTTCCCCTGTCCATGAAATCTATCATCAGGGGAACAACCACTGCAGGGGATACAGCGGCAAGGATTGATCCTAAAATTGCCGAGTCCAGCCAGGAAAGGCCAAGCAGAGGAGGGGCCACCAGCATGACCCCTGCAATTTCAAACACCGCCGGGATACAACTCAGAAGAAGAGCGCTTTTGCCAACGCGGTTCAGGGTATCCCGCCTCAGCTCAAATCCGGCCCTGAGGAGTATCACAATCAGGGCAATCTTCCTGAAATCCCCGGACACCTCCATCATCTCAGGCCTTATAAGCCCCAGGACATAGGGACCCGCCACAATGCCCACCAGCAGCATGCCCACAAGTCCGGGCAGTTTCATCTTCTTGAAGATATAATCACCGGCCAGGCCGCACAGGATTATGACTGCAATGCTGAAATCCATTACATTCTCCTTTCAGGAACTGATGCCGGGCATGATACACCCTGGTGGCTTTTTTGGTAAGGTTTGGACTGAATAGAACTTCTTGTTTTTTGTAGTGGTGAAATGGTATTGTTTTGGTTCATCCGGCACATGAGTACCTGGGTGCAATTAGAGACTTGAAAGTGGACATAAACAGAGACAAAATATTTGAGCCTAATCAAATAAAAGGAGGTCTCTGCTATGT
>JALWJV010000216.1 GCA_026996955.1 Deltaproteobacteria bacterium | reverse complement strand
TTCAAGCAGCTCGGGAAGCGCAGATGTGCTGGAGGCACTGGGTGTAAGGCTTGACATAAGCCCGGAGGAGACAGCAAGGGCAATCGAGGAGATTGGAATCGGCTTTCTCTTTGCCCCTTCACTGCACCCGGCGATGAAACATGCAATAGGACCCAGGCGGGAACTTGGCATACGGACAGTTTTTAATGTACTGGGCCCTCTTACCAACCCCGCCCGGGCTGACTGCCAGGTGTTAGGTGTCTTTGACAGGGCACTGGTAAAGACTCTTGCCGAGGTGCTTGGAAACCTGGGAAGTTACAGGGCATGGGTTGTTCATGGCCAGGGAGGGCTGGATGAGATAAGCCCGCTTGGAACCACCCATGTTGCAGAGTTCCGGGATGGTGAGGTCAGGGAGTTTGAGGTGAGGCCAGAGGATTTTGGTGTCTCTTGCTGTGATATTTCCGATATTTCCGGAAAGGGGCCTGAGGAAAATTCCCGCATACTGCTTGATGTACTTTCAGGAACCAGGGGTGCGCCCCGTGATATGGTTGTGATGAATGCTGCTGCGGCGATTTATGTTGCAGGCTGTGCGGAAGATATTGAGAGCGCAGCCATAAAAGCCGGTGAGAGCATTGATTCAGGCAGGGCAATGGAGGCACTGGAAAGGCTTAAGGCAGCAGGGTAAGAGAGAAAAAATCCATGACCATTCTTGACAGGATAACAGAATTTAAGAGGAACGAGGTTGAGGAGCAGAAGCGGGCCGGGCTTTTGCATCCTGACATTGACCCGGGAGATACCCGCGGGTTCAGAAATGCACTGGTTGAGCCTGAAGAGATTTCACTCATAGCAGAGGTGAAGAAGGCATCTCCATCAAAGGGGCTTATATGCAAGGATTTTAACCCTGAGGCAATTGCACAGGATTATGAAAGTGCAGGGGCAGGGGCAGTTTCAGTTTTAACAGATTCTGAGTTCTTCCAGGGAAGCCTCGAGTATCTTGCCCGTATTCGGTCAGTGGTGAGCCTCCCACTTCTCAGGAAAGACTTTATTATCGACCATTTCCAGGTGGAACAGGCAAGGGCTTGGGGGGCCGATGCCATCCTGCTTATTGTTGCCATACTTGACGATGTGCTCATGTCAGAGCTCCTGGCGCATGCAAAAGAGCTGTCACTTGACTGCCTGGTTGAGGTCCATGATGAGCATGAGGCTGAGAGGGCACTAAAGGCAGGGGTGGATCTTATAGGTGTAAACAACAGGAATCTTCGTGATTTTTCCGTGTCCCTTGATACCACGTTCAGGATTCGTGAAATGGTACCTGCCCATGTCCCGTTGGTCAGTGAAAGCGGCATATCATCTGATGATGAGGTAAAGAGGCTTGAGGAACATGGTGTATGCGCTGTTCTTGTTGGTGAGTCCATTGTAAAGGCAGATGACAGGCAGCAGAAGATACACCAGCTGATGGGCAGATAAGTAATGGGCGTTTTTATTAAAATCTGTGGTATAACTTCCAAGGAGCAGGCAAACGAGATTGCAGCGCTTGGTGTAAATGCCCTTGGATTTGTCTTTGCAACAAGTCCCAGAAAGGTATCCCCTGATGAGGCAAGGTGTATTATTTCCGCCATGCCTCCACTTGTATCATCAGTGGGCGTGTTTGTGGATGAACAGCCTGATACTGTCCGCGACATTGTTGATTACTGCGGACTTGATTTTGTTCAGCTTCACGGAAGTGAATCTGTTGATTACTGCAAAGCGCTTGCCCCAAGGGTGATAAAGGCATTTAGGATAAGGGATGAGAGGGAGCTTCAGAAGCTTCCTGCATACGAGCCTTATGTGAGGGGTTTCCTGCTTGATGCATGGTCAACCAAGGCAATGGGAGGCACCGGGACCACCTTTGACTGGTCACTGGCAGTAAAGGCTGCTTCCATGGTAAACAGGCCGGTTATACTCGCCGGAGGGCTTACACCTGTTAATATCCAGGACGCTCTAGTTCAGGCATCACCCTGGGGAGTGGATGCAAGCTCTGGTCTTGAAAAGGAGCCTGGTTATAAAGATATGACCAAGGTTCGGGATTTTGTGGCAAGTGTGAACAGGATGTCCATGAGTTAAGCCGTATGTATCTATTCAGCGTGGTAAAAGGCCATTTACCAACCTTCAATAAATAAATACGCTGAACAGTTACAGCCGTATATGCGATTTTTCCAGGAGGAATATTTTGAAAAATAATAAAAACAGAGGTCTTAAGGCCGGATGCCAGCCGGATAGAAAAGGGCATTTTGGCATATTTGGCGGCAGATATGTGCCTGAAACCCTTATGCCAGTCCTTGCGGAGCTTGAAGAGGCTTACCGGCAGGTAAGGAGGGATGCGGATTTCAAACGTGAATTTGCTGCAATCCTCAAGGATTATGTTGGCAGGCCAACGCCACTATACCAGGCAAAGCGTCTGGGAGATGCTCTAGGCGGAATCAGGGTTTTCCTGAAACGTGAGGACCTTACACACACAGGCGCCCACAAGATAAACAACACTATTGGACAGATACTCCTTGCAAAGCGCATGGGCAAGAAGCGTATTATTGCAGAAACAGGAGCAGGTCAGCACGGTGTTGCAACTGCCACTGCTGCGGCCCTCATGGGGCTTAAGTGTGAAGTGTACATGGGGCGGAAGGATACTGTGCGCCAGGCAATGAATGTATTTCGCATGGAGCTTACAGGCGCCACTGTAATTCCTGTTGATTCCGGCACAAAGACTCTGAAAGATGCCATAAACGAGGCTATTCGCGACTGGGTAAGCAATGTTTCCGACACCCACTATATTATCGGCTCTGTTGTAGGGCCCCACCCTTATCCTGCAATGGTGCGCGACTTCCAGAGTGTCATAGGAAGGGAGGCAAGGCAGCAGATAAAGAAGGTGACCGGCTCGCTTCCTGATATTGTCATCGCCTGTGTGGGGGGCGGAAGTAACGCAATGGGTATTTTCTATCCGTTTGCCCGCGACCAGGAGGTACGCCTCATAGGTGTTGAGGCAGCAGGTGAAGGTGTTGATACAGAGCATCACTCCGCCACCCTTACTGTAGGAAGCCCAGGTGTGCTTCACGGCACAATGAGCTACTTGCTTCAGGACAAGTGGGGACAGATAAAGGGTGCACACTCAGTGGCGCCCGGACTGGATTATCCAGGAGTAGGACCTGAGCACAGTGCATTCAGGGACTCTGGCCGTGCACAGTATGTTGCTGTTGATGATGAGGAGGCACTTAGAGGTTTCAGGCTCCTTTCAGAGACCGAGGGGATTATTCCCGCACTTGAAAGTTCCCATGCCATTGCCTATCTTGAAAAGATTGCACCTGAGCTTTCAGGAAAGGAGACAGTAATTGTAAATCTGTCAGGCAGAGGCGACAAGGATGTTGAGACAGTGGCTGAAATTTTCAGGGGGAGGGGCACAAAATGAACCGTATTGACAGTATGTTTTCAAGGCTCAGAAAGAGGGGAGAGACTGCCCTGATCCCGTTTATTACCACCGGTGACCCTGATGTGGCTACCACCGAGGCACTGGTGCTTGAGATGGAGAGGCAGGGAGCTGACCTGATAGAGCTTGGGCTGCCCTTTTCTGACCCGCTTGCAGACGGTCCTACAATTCAGGCAGCAAGCAACAGGGCGCTTCTTAATGAAATAAACGCTGAAGTGCTCTTTAACATGGTGAGCAGACTACGAAAAAAAACCGACATCCCCCTGGTGTTGATGGGTTACTGTAATCCACTGTTTCAATACGGTGTTGAAAAGTTTGCAAGGGATGCAGCAGATGCGGGTATTGACGGCACAATTATTCCGGACCTCCCCATTGACGAGGCTGGTGAATGGGCAAAGGCTGCCAGGGAAAACAATATTTGTAATATATTTCTTGTTGCACCAAATACTCCTGATGCCCGCATGAAAAAGATTGCCAAAGCGTCAAAAGGTTTTATATATTATGTTTCTGTGACCGGAATTACAGGAGCAAGAAGTGATCTTCCTCCTGAGCTGTCACAGGGGTTAAGCCATGTGCGCAATCTCACATCCAAGCCGGTTGCAGTTGGCTTTGGGATCTCTGAGCCCGGCCAGGTGGAGATGCTTTCAGCCGTGGCTGACGGTGTTATTGTAGGAAGTGCAATAGTTCGTATAATTGAAGAGCATCTGATTGAAAATGAAAATGGTTACAGCGCAGGTCCCGAT
>JALWJV010000215.1:2595-4225 GCA_026996955.1 Deltaproteobacteria bacterium | reverse complement strand
AGTAGTAGCAGAGAAAAAACAGCAAAGTGACCAATCAACAAATGCCTGAGATGTAGAAAATCAGTGGAAGGGTGAGAAATGACACCAGTATGCCTATACCCACCATTGAGGATGTAAGCCTTGGTTCAAAACCGGCTATTGACGCAAGGGCGCCTGCGGTAACCATTGGGGGCATGGCTGATTCAAGTATTGATACTCTTGTTACAAATCCGCCTATCCCCAAAAGCATGCAACAGCCAATCATGATAAGCGGATTCACAAGGAGCTTAATTGCAAGGCCTGTCACAAGCGGCATTGTCTCTGACCGTGGCAAAACAAGCTCCATTGCAAAGCCGATTGCAACGAGCACTACAGGGACCAGGGATGCGGCAGTCATTTCAAAAAGCGAGGCCATCCACGCGGGATATATCCCCCCGGGAAGTATCAACGCGGCACAGAGGGCTATAAATGGCGGAAATGTGAATATCTTAAGCAGAATACCCTTAACAGTAACCCTGTCACCACTGCCAAAGATGGCCAGAATAACCGCGCCGTATGTCGAAAGAGCCATAAACGAGCCGAACTGGTCATAGAGCAATGCGTGGGGGATTGCCTCCGGGCCCATGAAACGCTCAACCATGGGGACACCCAAAAAGGATGTATTGCCAAGGGGAACCATGAGGAGCAGGGCACCAACCAGGTTATCCGACCATTTCATAATCCTGGATATTGCAAGAACCATTGCGGCAGATAGAGCCACACTTGCCCAAGCTATTGTTACCGGGATGAGTATCTGTGATGTGATATGGAGTGAGGGCACCTTGGCAAGGATAAGTCCGGGAAGTGCAACATAGATTATGTAGAGGTTAAGGCTCTTGCCTGTGGAGGCTGGAAATGATGGTATCCTCTTAAAAAGGAATCCTGCGCCAAGAAGTATCAGGAATATGATTGTATGTTCCATAAACAAACCTCAATATATTGCTGCATCTCACCTGACTGCGCCTTCCCTTAAAACCCTCCACCACAAAATCAGCATAGCCAAAACAGGATGACGGCGCATAAAAGGGGTGGCCTCTATCTTCACCCCTGAGTGCCTCTCTATCTTCCACAGGGCATAATCAACACCGCCTGAAAATGTAAAGGCTGCCTTGAAAAGCCTTAATACGGATAACACCTTTCCCTGTGCCTGCCGCACACGCCACTCAAACCCGCAGCGCCTTCTTGAAACGGCATCAATATCTGCCTGCCAGACCTGAGGGTCAGTTCCAGGTACAGGATTAAAGGCGTATCCGGTGGCTGAAAGGGCATGTACACAAATTGCATTGAACCATTCAGTTCCTGCTTCAACCAGTTTTTTAATGCGCTCCTGTTTTTCAGGACGAAGCTCTGCCCGATATGAGAGGGCAAGTCCCTCGGCATAGAGGGTCATGGCAGTAAATTCATAGCTTGCACAGGGAATTACCCTTTTAAGAAAGGTGATCACTGCCCTTGCGATAGAATGTATAACTGCAAGACGAACCTCCTCATCTGAAACATAAAGAATGGCCGAAGGCTGAACAAAACGGGCCCATAGGCTTGAGTGAAACCACTTTTCAGAACAGCCCTTTTGAAACTGGTCAAGAGAGATAATACCATACCTGCCCCGACTCAA
>JALWJV010000215.1:0-2585 GCA_026996955.1 Deltaproteobacteria bacterium | reverse complement strand
TTTTCTGTAACTTCCAGATAATCAACATTTGGGGGAAGGAGCCTGTTAAAGGCGGCGGCAACACTGTTTTTACAGGCATTATGATAGCTGTCCACTATCACATAGAGGTCAACCAGGCCATCATAAACATCCGCCTTCTGAAGGCAGGAACCGTAAAACAGTATCGCCTTTACCGCTGAGCCATATTTCCCAGTTATCTCATCAACAACAGGGGCAAGGTCATCAAAGCCGGAAGCTGTGACCCTCTTTTCAATCTCTGACAGAAGCAGAGGCGGTATATCAGCATCACGTTTTTTTTGGGTAGTTGTTACCATCTTATAAAAGGACAGACCCCGGCCTTGCTTACAGTCAAACTGCCTGATTCAGGAGTCACAGGGTAAAGTTCACCATCAAGGGACACCTCACCATGATGCCAGACTTTTACCTGTTCTGCCTCTTTGAGCAAGTAGCCGTTTTTCATGCATGCAGCATTAGACAACCTGCCTGTTATCAGCAGGCGGGAAACCTCTCTAATAATCTTTCTTGCTCCTCTTTTAATGGCAGTAACATGAATCCTGCTGCATGTTTTCCTTTTTACTGTTTTATATGGCTTCATTTCAAAGAGAAGACGGTTTAATGTTGTCAGCATCAGGATTAGAAGCTCGCCTTCCCAGGGCGTTTTGCCATCAATTGATATTCTTATGGTTCGTGGTGAAATAACAGAGGACTGTTTTAAGGCAAAGGCGTTAAAGATAAATTTTATAAAGGTAAGCGCAATCCCCGGCACACCCCACATAATGCGCTGGTGCATGTGCTCGCGGTACCATGCCATTGCGTCACATATCCCGGCAGTTGCGAGAAACATCCCGTATTTTGTGCCACATCCCGGAATTTCGACACGCATTATGTCCCTGAACACCATACGTGCGGAACTTGAAAAATCCTTTTGAAAAATCCTCTCAAGCGCACTTTCAAGGTCACCAGAGACACCTGTATCAGCGGCAGTCATGTTGGTGGTACCTCCCCTGACAATAACAAGGGGCGGAAGCACATCAAAAGGTTGAGCACCAAAAAGGGAGGAATGCACAGCCTGAACAGTCCCGTCTCCAGAGCTTACCACAACAAGATTTACCCCTGAGGCAGAAAACTCAACAAGTGCAGCTTCCACGTCTGTCTGGCTGACGACCTCTCTGACAGGTATGTCAAACCGTGCTGCAAGCCTTGATATATCAACGGGCCTGCGCCTGTTTCTGCCGCTTAGCGGATTAACCAGAACACCCGGACGGGGCAATTCCGGAATGAGACCACTTACAGATGGCAATTTTATAAAATCTCCGAATATGTATTTTGCATCAGACGGGAAATGAAAAAACTTGCGTATCTATTCAGCGTGGTAAATGGTCTTGTTTTGGAGTGACTTTGAACAATTTCGTAGTTTTTCTTGGCGAAGCGCAGCCATAAAATCGCGTCTGTCTGAGCGAGGTACGAGCGAGTTTCGCGATTTTGGCGAAGCAAGCCTTAGAAAAACAAGAAATTGTTCTCCGGAACGGAAAAACAAGACCATTTACAAACCTTCATAAATGCTGAACAGTTACAAACCTGCCAGCTATACCTCTGACTTCCTGGTAAACCACCTTACTGCAAGGGATGACTTCCTGTCCCTTTCATCAACTGTGCTGAACCATGATTCAAGGGTCTCACCCTTTATAAACCTTAAGTAAAAACCATAGGCAAGGCGTCCCAGCAAAAATGCAGTGGTAAATACGCTCCACCACACCACGGCAAGCAAACCCACATCGGGCCTTCCAAAAAGCAGAGAAACAGTAAGAAAAATCATGCACGGATTTCGCCTTGCAGTGACAAGACGGAAAAAGGAATCTATGGGCCTCCAGCAAAATATTCCAAAACTGCCAAGGGTCCATTTGAATGTTCCCTCAACAAGCCTCCCGATTATATAGGCTGAAAAGAGCCACCACATAAGATGGGAAAGCGGGGTGTCTATGCCGTATCTGCCGGTTGCCTGAAGCCCCATGCCCCAGAGCAGATACCAGAAAGGGGGATGTACAAGATCAATAAGATGGTCAAAATAGTGACCAAATTTGCTTGAAGTAACCGTAACCCTTGCAAGCTTTCCATCAACAGTATCAAGAAAGGTCATGAGCCAGCCGCACAGCAACCCCAGAAATAACTGCCCCTGATAAAAGAGCCAGCCTGCCAGGACAACCAGGATGAACCCTATAAGGGTAACGTGATTGGGACGAAGCCCAAGTTTTACGCACTGTTTCACCACCCTGCAGGCAGGTTTTGGCCAAAGCCACTTGGTCACAAGGTCTGTTACGCCCTTGTATGACCAGTTAAAGAGTTTCTTCTCAAGCTCGTCCTCGCGGCCAGGCTCTGCCTTGAACACGAACGGAGGCTCATGTTTCCTGAGACGCCTGTTAAAAGAGACGGGAAGTTCCTCAATCTCTTTAACCTCAGGGCCCTGAGGCCGGTCTGTTTTGCCAAGGCTCCTGATAAATGAGACGGTCTGCTGCGCATCAGATGCGGCTACATGGGCGCAAAATGGAAGCTGCTCACCCTCCCTGTTATTAAGGACAATTATACCA
>JALWJV010000214.1 GCA_026996955.1 Deltaproteobacteria bacterium | reverse complement strand
CTCCAAAACAAGACCATTTACCACACTGAATAGATACATTTAAGGTTTTTTTGTTATGACCCTGCCCGATCCAGGTGAAAAAAAAGAGTTTGTCCACCACAAGTTTTCAGCAGTTTCTGAAAAGTATGACCTGCTTAACTCACTTTTGAGCTGTTATGTTGATCACTACTGGCGCTGGATTGCTGCCCGTGAGCTTTCAGCATATCCTGACGAACGCATACTTGATCTGTGTGCCGGAACACTCCCCCTCTCGCATGAGATTGCAAGGCAGATTCCGCGGCCTGTTATAGCCATTGATTTCTGTTTTGACATGCTGCGGTACGGTACCAGGCACATGAAAAAGGGCATGGAAAAATTTATAATGCCTGTGTGCGGTGATGGGGAAAGGCTTCCTCTGGCTGACTCATGCTGCGCAGGCATAACCGTTGCCTTTGGGGTGAGAAATCTTACACGGCTTGATGTTGGATTAAGAGAGATGCTCAGGGTGCTCAGGCCCGGCGGAAAACTTGTGATACTTGAATTTTCCCGTCCTTCAAACCCGCTGTTCGGGCCGGTTTACATGTATTACCTGCACCATATCCTTCCTCATATAGGCGGCCTTATTTCTGGTGACAGTGAGGCTTACCGCTATCTCGCAGATTCAATCGAGGCATTTTATTCACCATTGGAACTTGCAGCCATGATGGAGGCAGCGGGTTTTCAGTCCGTAAGGTACTATCCACTTACCATGGGTATTGTTCACATTCACACAGGTATTCGGGGCAGACAGGCCATTGCATGAAAAAAGAAGAGAAGGACCTGGTTTATATCTATACAGATGGCGCATGCTCAGGCAATCCAGGCCCAGGCGGGTGGGGGGCGGTGCTGCGCTATAATGGACATGAGAAGAGGCTTCAGGGCTGGTGCAGCAATACCACCAATAACCGCATGGAGCTTCTTGCTATCATCAGGGCACTGGAGGCTCTCAGCCGCAGGGTCAGCGGGGTAATAACCACTGATTCACAGTATGTAAAGGATGGCATTACAAGCTGGATTCATGGCTGGAAGAAAAACGGCTGGAGAACCCAGTCCAAAAAACCTGTAAAAAACAGGGAGTTGTGGGAGAGGCTCGACCACCTTGTGTCAGAGCATGATTTCAGGTGGGAGTGGGTCAAGGGGCATGCCGGCCACAGGTACAATGAAGTGGCGGATCAGCTTGCAACCGGTGCTATGGAAAAGGGCAGGGAAGGAACTTTACCAGAAGATAAAGACGGGCTTCTTGAATAGCTCAAAGCTGAAAACACAAGGCTGAAAGTCTGAAAAGACAAATACTTAACCGCCAGGGACGCAAAGGACGTAAGGTTTTCTGGCTGGTTCCCAAACTCCAGTTTGGGGACAATGACCGGAAGTTCGTGCTTCATGAGGGCGTGCATGGCACGCCCCCTTTGGGATCTGTGGATTAGAGCAGTTCTTCCACTGCCGTCTTTATTCCCTCAGGATCAAGCCCCTGGCTTGCAAAGAGGTCTGCCGGCTTGCCTGATGCTCCATAGCGGCTTACTCCAAGCATCCTGAGTTTTTGTGCAACACCGTGAGATGCCATTACCCTTGCAGTAATGCCTCCAAGCCCTGTTTCCGCAATGTGATCCTCTACTGTGATAACAGGTCCCCTTTTTGCCGCCTCTACAATTGCAGCTTCATCAACCGGTTTAAGGGATGCCATGTTTAGAACGGCAATGCTCCGCCCTGCATTGTTCAGCATCTCTGCTGCTGCCAACACATTGGGCATGACAGAGCCGCATGCAATAATGGTTGCATCATTCCCCTCCCTGAGGAGATCTGCCTTACCTGGTTCAAATTTGTAATCGGCTCCAAAGAAGGGATTGCCATCACTGTCTGTGATGGTGGACATCTTCGACCGCCCCATGCCGACAAATACATTCCCGGGGTTTGCTGCGGTATAACGCACAATGCGGTCTGTCTGGTTGGGATCAGCAGGGACAAATACTGAAAAACCAAAGATGTTTGACATAAGTGAGATATAGTCAATGCACTGGTGGGTAGGCCCGTCTTCACCAACATCAAGGCCCACATGTGTGGCCACTACCTTGATGTTTCCATGATTCTGGTCTGTGAGCCTGTGCTGGTTGTAGGTTTCTCCCACTGCAAACACACCGAATGTGCTGAAAAATGGCGCAAACCCCTCAATGCTCATGGCGCCTGCGCAGGCAGCCGCATGGTGTTCCTGAATCCCTGTCTCAAAGAATGCATCAGGATTAACCTTGTGGAAGCCCTGCATCTTTACAGAGCCTTCCAGGTCACAGCTGAATCCTGTGATTTTCGGAACGCTGCCGCGGTTATTCTTGTCTGCCAGGTCTTCCAGGGCATTTCCATAGGCAGAACGGCAGTCTGTCACGGTGTTTGCATCGTAAACCCTGGGGGTGCCCGGGTCTATTTCAGGATATTTGGTCTTTATCGTATGGGGTTCCTGTTTAATTGCGTGGGAATTTCGTTTTTCCTGCCATTCATCAAGAAGCCCGGGGTCCATGCCAAGTTCTTCAAGTGCCTTTTTGCAGTCGTCAGCAGGAAGCGGGGAGCCATGATACTTGGCCTTGTTCTCCATAAACGAGATGCCCTTGCCCATGACTGTACGCATGTCAAGGAGAATAGGCCGGTTTTCAGTAAGGTTTTCGCCAATGACAGCCCGTCTGATTCCTGCATAAACCTCCTGGAAGTCATTGCCGTCAGGCACATAGATTACGTTCCATCCTGCTGACCCATACTCCTCCCGCACCCTTACCGGCATGACATCTTCAGTGCTTCCACCGATCTGGAGGTGATTCCTGTCAACTATTCCAATGAGGTTTCCAAGGGAGAATTTTGTGGCAAACCTCCTGGCCTCTGCAATCTGGCCCTTCTGCTGCTCTCCATCCCCCATTATGCAGAAGGTGGTTGCACTGCTCTTTTTAAGGCTTTCAGCCAGGGCAAATCCGGTGGCAACAGAGAGCCCCTGGCCCAGGTTTCCGGTATTCCACTCAACGCCCGGAACAATCTGTTCAACATGACCTGTAAAAATGGAGCCTGCACGCCTGAACTCGCAAAGGAACTGTTCCTCTGTTACATATCCAAACTCTGACAGCACCGCATATACTCCCGGTGACACATGACCAATACTCATTACCACACGATCCCTCCCCTCATGCCGGGGATCGTCAGGGTAGTGATTTATGGTGCTGTAAAGTACAAGAAGTGTATGGAGACTTGAGAGTGAGCCGCCTGGGTGACCACTTCCTGCAAGGGTTGTGGAAAGCACTATACGTGCAGCGCATCTCTGCCACATTGCCTCAAGCTCAGTTATCTGTTCAGGGGTCAGAGACTCCTGTTCTCTTATGTTTATTTTAAGCATTGCTAAACCTTCTCCTCCAGCAGGTTTTTGGATTTTTCCGGGTAGAACATGATTTGGGTAAAATAAACCCTGCCAATGTTTATGCGGCAGGGTTTAAAATGCGTTGTGTTGTCTAATCCTGGCGGCCTTCTAACATAACCTCCGGGATTGTCGTTTGTTTTTCGTTGGTGATCTTACTTTGTTGAGTTGAACTTTTTAATCACCATCTGGGTAATGTCAATTTTGGGGGATATGTAATACATTCCAGGCATGTTTTTTTCAAGGATCATTGTGAAATTCTCTTCCTTTCCTATTTTGGTAACCACCTTCTCAAGTTTTTTCACAATTGGCTCCATGAGCTTGGCCTCTTCCTGTTGCATCTCGACCTTTGCATCCTCCTCGTCCTGCCTGTATTCAGCAAGTTTTCTCTGGAGCTTGCGCTGCTGCTTGATTCGGGATTCCTCGTTCATCAGGCTTGCCTTCTGGTCAAACTCCTTTTTCAGTTTCTTGAGCTTGTCCTGCTTTGCTTTAAGGTCTTTTTGAACCTTTTCAAATTTTTTCTGAAGCTTTGCCATAGCCTGTTTTCCAGCCTTGGAGCCCCGTACAACCTGCTGCATATTAATAACGCCAATCTTGATATTATCGGCGGCATTGGTGATTGCCGGTGTAAAAGCTGCAGTGAATACAAAGATGGTGAGTAACACAAAAAGATGTCTGATTTTCATTCGATTATTAACCCTCCAGGTTATAAATTTAAGGTATTCCTAGATTGAGCGTTTCAAAATCTGGAAAATTGTTTTTTCAACGAAATTAAAAGAAGTTACGTCGATTATAGCTTTCCAGTTTTGAAACCCTTCGGGATTGCCGTATTAACTGCA
>JALWJV010000213.1:750-4243 GCA_026996955.1 Deltaproteobacteria bacterium | reverse complement strand
CGTAACAAGGGGAGATGAGAATCATCTGAAAAAAATCAGGAACCCCGGATCAATAACTTAATTGGTCCGGGGTTTTTTGCCACAATTCAAAAAATGCCATGCTATAACAACTCCGCCAGGACCGCCTGCATATCCGGCGGAAGGGGCACTTCCCACTCCACTGTCTCACCTGTTCCAGGATGTATTACCCGAAGGTATGCAGCGTGAAGCATCTGACGTGCAACATTCACACTCTTTCCCTGTAACTTTATAATAGCAGGGCCACCATACAGGGAATCCCCCAGCAGGGGATGGCCAATTGATGCCATGTGTACACGTATCTGGTGGGTCCTTCCGGTAACTATCCTTGCCTCAATCAGGGACGCCCCTTTTAACTCTTTAAGCACCTTCCAGTGGGTCACTGCCTCCCTGCCGTTTCTGACATTTGCTGCCATCTTCTTCCTGTGGACAGGATGCCTGCCCACAGGGGCGTCAATGGTGCCGCTCTTATCCCTCAGGTGGCCGGCCACAATGGCAACATATCTTTTTGAAGTCGTCCGTTCTGCAAACTGACTTACAAGGGAGTGGTGTGCCATGCTGTTCTTGGCAATAATTATCAGCCCTGAGGTGTCCATATCCAGCCGGTGAACAATTCCTGGCCTCAGCGCATCTCCAATGCCTGCAAGGTCGCTGCAATGGTGCAGCAATGCGTGAACAAGTGTCCCGGATTCATGCCCTGCTCCCGGATGAACCACCATTCCGGCAGGCTTGTTTATGACAATTAAATCCTGATCTTCAAATACTATGTCAAGCGGGATGGCTTCCGGTTCAAGTGAGAGGGGCCGGGGCGCGGGAACGTTTACATCCACCTCATCACCCTCAGAAATGCGGGTGCGGGGAACCATAACCGTGGCGCCGTTTACCTGCACCCTGCCCTCCTTTATGTAACGCTGGAGGCGGGTACGGGATATTTCAGGATTCCTGGACGAAAGAAAACGATCAAGACGCACTCCTGCATCTTCAGGGGAGGCATGAAAAATCATGTGCGGGAGACAAAAGATAAGCGGGCACTGGGCCCGCTTCACAAGTGATGATCAGATGGCAAGATTTGCGTCAGGAATGGGAACATCCAGGGGATCAACATTTACCGTGGCTGGCCCACCGAATATCTCCTCGATTTCCTTCTCTATTTCAGATTCCTTCAGGTCTCTTGCTATGGAAAGCTCTTTTATTAACAGCCCCCGGGCCGTATCCATCATCTTTTTCTCACCAAAAGATAGAGGTTTATCCATCTGGAGAATATACAGGTCTCTCAGAACAACAGCCAGGTCAAAAATTGAGCCTGTCTTGATCTTTTCCATATACTCCCTGTAACGACGGTTCCAGGTCTGGGTAGTAAACTCAACGTCTTTTTTCTTGAGGATGGAGTAAACCTTCTCGACCTCCTCATCAGAAATGATGTTGCGCAGGCCCACATTTTCAGCATTATTCTGGGGAATCATGATCTTCATGTCGTTATCCAGAATACGCATTATATAAAAAAGCTGTGTAACTCCCCCGATGGTCTTCTCCTCAATGGCCTCTATGCGTCCTACACCGTGTGCAGGATAAACTGCCAGATCATTTACCTTGAACATACATCTCTCCATGAAATTAGGCGGTCCAGTACAGTTAACAAAAAAACAGACGAACCTTACAAATTTTATGCCCTTTTATGGCAATAATTTGGGATTATAACATATTTTTCAGTTTCAAAAAAGAGGGGAAACAGGTATTGGCAACCTGTTTGGAGAGGCACCAGCTACTCACATTCAAGTTGGATGGGGGTTATTCAAACATCCCATGCCTGCGCATAACCCAAACCCCTGCCAGGGCAACAATGCTATCTGTAAGAAGAGGGGCAAGGAAGCCTGGAATTGCCCCGGAAATGCCCAGGGTCATGGCAATATTCCACATCACCCAGGCAGAAAGCCCTATTGCCATCCCAAGACCAAAACTCATGGACAATGCCCCCTTGATGCGGGAAATAGTAAGTGGCAAGCCCACCATTAGCAGGAGCACACTCAGAAAGGGATAGAGAATGTGGCCCCAGAGCCTGGTTTCAAGCTCACCGCATGGTAGCCCCTCCATGCGCATGTGATGTACAGCAGCTGCCAGAGTTACAACGTCCATCTGATCAGCAGGTTTTTTCACAGAAATAAAATCGGGAGGCACATACGGAAGTTTCTGCGCCATGATTTCAAAAAATTTCACATTTTCAGCCTCATCCCCTCTGGCAGTAATCCCTTGTTCGAAATTCCACATACCGTTTTCAAATGAGGCCTTTCGTGCGGCTATCATCTTCTTCAGCGAATAGTCAGACTCAAAGAAATACCACATAATATTTCCAAGCCGTGAGGCATCAGGTGACAGGACATCTGCCTTGAGTATGCTGCCTGCCCCTCGAAAAAACAACTGGGAACCAATAAGGGTACCCCTGCTGCCTCCAGGAGAGATAACAGACGTCTTGATTACCGCTGCCTTGCTGTTTGCCTGGGGAATCAAAAATAGATACATGCATAGCAGTAAAAAAGAGGCTGCAATGGCAGTAAAAAAAAAGGGCCTTGCAATGGTACGGGGGGATATTCCTGATGAGCGCAGGGCAAGCATCTCCATATTTTTGGTAATGAGCATGGTGCTAAGCAGCCCTGCAAGAAGTATGGAAAGGGGGGCAAGCTCGTAAACAAGGCCAGGAATAAGGAGCAGAAAATATTTTACCATAAGGGCTGTCTCTGCCCCTGCAGACAGGAATTCGTCCACGTTTTCAATGAAGTGAACAAGCAGATAAATACCGGTAAGGCCCGGTATTGTAATACTCATCATCACGCAGAAAAGACGAATAAGATAGCGGTCCAGTATTGTCACCTTCTATCTCCTGCCCCCCTCCATGGAGATCATCTTTCTCATCAAAAACATCACAGCCACAGCTCCTGTCACATTGGGCAACCACATGGCAGCCTCCGGGGGCACAATGCCGTTTTTTGATATGTTTGCACAAAGCTCCATAAGCACGTAGTAACACAAAAATGCCGCAAGCCCTATGGCAACGCCACCTGAAAGACCGCTCCTTCCAAAAAGACAGCCAAGGGGCACAGCCATGAGACCAAGGATAATGACACCACAGGGTATGGCAAACCTCTTCTGAAGCTCTATCCGGTAATCTATCCGGCGGTCAGGCCTGGCTCCACCCTCATACGCCATCTTGTACAGCTCAGGGATGCTCATCTGCCCCCTGCTTCGCCTTCCGCTGTCTTCAGGAAGGCGCAATTTCAGAACATATTTATCAAAATGCAGATAATCCATGCTGGACTGGTCTGAATCCACAATGGTCATAACTCCGCTGTTAAGCACAAGCACTGCGGATGATCCGGTCTCATCCGGGACAAGCGTGCCATTTCTGGCAAGGATGTTGTTTGCCAACCCGTCTTTTCGCTGATCACTGATAAACACTCCCTTAAACTTCTTGCGGTCATCA
>JALWJV010000213.1:0-740 GCA_026996955.1 Deltaproteobacteria bacterium | reverse complement strand
AGAATGTACGTTCCGGAAGGCCCCTGGCAAGGATTTTTTCCGTGATTTCACGGAGGAATGCCTTTGATGCAGTTTTTGAATGAGGAACCACAACAATGGTCACAAACAGGGATATTACCCAGAGAATAATGGTGAACAGCGCCACTGGCCTGATTATCCGGCGAAAATCCACCCCACAGCATATAAGGGCAATAATCTCGCTGTCACGTGCAAGACGCATGAACGCAAGCAGGTTTCCAAGAAGAACGGCAATGGGTATTGAAAATCCAAAAAAAGAGGGAAGAATAATGGCTGTAAAGCGCAGAAACTCAAAAATGCTGATCCCTGCCATCAAAAGCGGCTGTAGCAAGATCATCATACGTCCCAGGAGCATGAAAGCGCTTATGGCAGAAAATGCCAGGATAAATGGAGGGAGAATCTCCACTATTATCATCTTTGAAAGGATTGCTGTTCTTGTTGAAAACATGCCTGCCTTCACGCATCCTGGCTCCTGAACCTGCTTATTACCTGCTCGGCAGTCAGCCCCTGAACCATTATAGAAAATATGACCACAGTGTATGTAATGGTGATAATTGACTCCCTGTAAGGACCGGAGGGAAGTGAAAGGGCCAGGGCAACAGATATCCCGCCTCTTAAACCCGTCCAGGTCAGCAGCTTAACCATGCTGGAGTCAAAACCTGCAATGACCAATGGGGCTGAAACACTTATCATTCGGGCGGCAAGGACCACAGGGATAGCGC
>JALWJV010000212.1 GCA_026996955.1 Deltaproteobacteria bacterium | reverse complement strand
TTCCTTGCAGTTAAACAGGTTTTTTTATATGCTGGTCTATTTAACTTATCGTCTATGATGTGTGATGACTTGAATCCCGAAGCAGGCGTTAGGCCTTTGAGTTTATGCCTAGGAGCTCTTTTTTGTATATGATACTGCAAGCCATAACCGGTGCCTTAAAAAATCCCGGAATTTTACCAAATTATCCTCAAAGTATCTGGTGCTTTTAATGAAATCTTGCTGGTTTAGCCTCCTTGCCAGAGCCGTTTCTTTTTTCCTGGTTTGCGCTATTTTCTGCATCCTGCCCCATAACAGGGTCATGGCTGCTGAAGATGCACGCCCCTCAGTTGAGGTTGAGATAACCGGAGTAGAAGGAAAGCTGCTTGACAATATCAAGGGTTATCTTCGTCTTCTTCAGAAAAGGGATGATCCGAATTTTAATATTAACTGGCTGAAATTCCTCCACAAGGAAGCCCCTGACGATATCCGTAAGGCCCTTGAGCCGTTTGGGTATTTCAGGCCCCAGATTGATTTATCTCTTGAAAAGATTGGCGAAAATAAGTGGAAGGCCACATACCGTGTTGTTCCTGGTCCCAGGGTGGTGATTTCTGACATTGACATAAAACTTTCAGGAGAGGGGGCGGATGATCCCTCGCTAAAGGAGCTTGTTGAAAAGTTTCCCCTGAAAAAGGGAGACGTGCTGGATCAGGGAGTGTACGAAAAGGCAAAAAAAGAGTTGATTGTCACTGCACTTTCAAAGGGGTATGTGGATGTACATCCCACTGTAAAGCAGTTGCTGGTGGATCCGGAAGAAAACACAGTGGCAATCCGCCTCCATATTGATACTGGTCCAAGGTATTATATTGGAGATATCCGTATTCATCAGGATTTTCTGAAGCCGGACCTGGTAAGAAGTTATATCAAGGATATCCAGAAGGGGCAGGTCTTTACCAATACCACGCTGCTTGAGCTTCAGCAGGAATTAAGCAACACCGGATTTTTCAGCCTGGTAGATGTGGTTCCTGATTTTGAAAATGCCAGGGATCGCTTGGTCCCTGTTGACATTACTCTCTATCCTGCTGATGCAAACAAGCTGACCTTTGGTTTTGGCTACGATACACAGGTTGGCCCCCAGGCAATGACGCACTGGAGTAATCGCCGCCTGAATTCCTTTGGCCATAGTATGGATGCATGGGTGAATGTATCTCCATTGAAAAATTCTTTCAGGGGGGCTTACTGGATACCGGCTGGTGATCCCCGCACAGACCGTTATGGCATTATAACCAAGGTTGAGCAGGAAGAGACTGACGATACAGACCGTAATACCGCTGATCTTGAAGGGGGGTACTACTTTGTGTGGCATGACTGGTCATCCAAGCTGTTTACCGAGGCAAAATTAGAGCGGTTTCGTACAAAGGGAAATTCATGGACCAGGACAAAGATGCTAAGTTTTGGTGGAAGGCTGGAACGAAGCAGTTTCCCCAGAGATGTTTTCCCCAGAAGCGGCTGGTATCTCTATTCTGAACTTCGTGGCTCCCCTGGTCTTATATCTGATACTGCCTATGTGCGTGAACATTTGAGGACCCGTCTTTTTCTTCCAGCAGGGCAGAGGGGCAGGTTCATCCTGAGGGGAAGGCTTGGGCTTGCCGGTGTGTCAGACTATGACAGTTATCCCAACTCCCTGCGTTTTTTCGCAGGTGGTGACGAGAGTGTCAGGGGGTATCGCTGGAAGGAACTGGGCCCCAAGGATAAGGACGGAGATGTGGTGGGCGGCAGAAATGTCATGTCTGCAACCGCTGAGTACAATTACAGAGTGCTTGATAAGTGGGTTGCTGCCCTGTTTGCTGATGCAGGAAACGCATTTAATTCCAGCCTGGACAAGATATATGTTGGTACCGGCCTGGGGGTGCGGTGGCTCTCTCCTGTTGGAAGCGTAAGGCTTGATTTTGCCTGGCCGGTTAACGAAGACGGCCGGGGAATGAAGCTCTCTTCAATGAAATTTTACTTTGGTTTTGAGATAACAATGTGATGAGACGCACTATTTTGAAATGGCTTGCAGGCGTATGCCTGACGCTGATTCTGCTTCTTGTGCTTGCCCTGTGGGGAGTCGGGTTCATGGCAGGCACTCCTGCCGGGCTCAAGTTTGTTCTCAAACAGGCCAGGGGGGTTATTCCTGGTGAGTTGTCTGTTGGTGAGATTGAAGGCGGGCTTCTGGGGCACCTGGTGCTGAAGGATGTGACCTACAGAGACAGTGCCCTTGCAGTTGGAGTTGACCTGGTGCGTCTGGACTGGGTCCCTGATGCCCTGTTCAAAAAGGTGTTTCATCTAAAGCTCCTGCAGATTGATGGCGTAAGGTATGAGCAGCTTAAGGCAGTGGAGAAAGCGCCTGAGGAGAAACAGGCAGGGCCTTTGGAGCTTCCTGATATTACTCTTCCTGTTGCAATCAGGCTCGATGACGTTCAGATAAACGGTGTCAGGGTAATTCAGAAAGGTTCTGATAAACCTCTTGAAATCACCAGGCTTTTTATGTCTGCCGGGTTTGATGCACAGGGCCTTGATCTTTCCGCACTTGAGTTTCTCATGCCTGGAGTATCTTTCAGTGTTGATGGGAAGTTGGCACCAAGAGGTGATTATCCACTTGATTTTAATACCAGATGGAAGTTTCAGCTTGAGGGAGAGCCTGCCCTTGATCTGGCAGGAAAGGGCGGTATCTCAGGAGACTTGAAAAGGCTAAGCTTAAAGCAGAATGTTTCAGGTGATGTGGCAGCAGAACTACTGGTGCATGCAGCAGATGTTCTGGGAGAGCTTAACTGGGATGCAGGCGTGAAAGTCAGCAGGGTGGCACAAGGGCTCCTTGCCTCAGTGGAGGCTGTGCCTGAACTTAAAAAAATACGCCCAACATTAAACCTTGATGCAAAGGGTGACTTGAAACATGCACAGGCATCTCTTGGCATTAAAATCGTCTCTGAAGATAACAGCAAAATTGCTGATAACGCCGGTCTGAAAACAGATGATACCAGCGCATATGATGCCCAAAAAGCTCCCAACTCTGCTGAGGGGGCTTATGATGTGGCACAGGTTACTATGGATGGAAATGTCATCTTTGACACATTGAAGTTTGCTGCCTCTGGCAACTGGAGTGGGCTTAAGTGGCCTCTGGCAGGTTCCCCACTGGTGGTCTCAGAGTCAGGTGAGTTTGATGCATCAGGCACGCCTGAAAAATACATTTTTACTCTTAAGACGACTGTCAGGGGCAGTGATATTGCGGAGATGGATATTGAGGCTGATGGTAATGGCACATCTGAAAGTGTAAAGCTTGATAAACTGCGCGTAAAGCTCCTTGATGGCAGCCTGGATGTTGAGGCCGATGCTTCCTGGAAGCCCCAGGTCTCCTGGAATGCCCTTGTTTCTGCCTCAAATATAAATCCAGGTGTCATGGCCCAGGACTTTCCAGGAAGCCTTTTTCTAAAGATTGACACAAAGGGTAAAATTGAAAAGGACGGCCCTGATCTTGAGTTAAACATAGATTCTCTTGGAGGGACCTTAAGAGATAAAGATGTTTCAGGTGAAGGCCAGATCCTTATGTCAGGAGGCCAGGTAACAGTAAACGGCCTTGATCTTTTGTTTGGCGGGGCAGAGCTTGACGTTAAAGGGGCAGCAGGCAGCAAGGGACTTGATCTTGTCTGGAACGTCAATGTACCTGATCTTTCAGGGCTTTTGCCCGATGGTGGCGGGAATATCAAAATCAGCGGACAGCTTTCAGGCACACCGTCCAGGCCGGCAGTGGCAGGTTTTGCCCGGGTCAGGGATTTTTTTTATGCGGCTTCTTCATGCAGCATGCTTGATGCTGATTTTTCACTCTCTCTGGATGAAGAAACAGACTCATCCTTAAAGCTTCGTGCTTCGGGCCTGGAATCAGGCGGACAGGAGATTTCCGAGCTTTCTGCAGATCTGAATGGTTCCCTTTCTGATCATGAGATTCGTGTGTCAGCAGTTCATGAGGCAGTTACATTTAACCTGAAGGCAGAACATGGCAAATTTGATCAGCAAAAAAAGGCGTGGAGCGGCATGCTCAGTGCCCTGGGCTTTGATACAGCAGACTTCGGCAATTGGAGCCTTGTCCGGCCTGTGAACCTTGAACTATCTCCTGATGAGGCACAGGTTCCCCCTCTGTGCCTGAAGGATGGCACTGCCTCTGTATGTGCCAATGCCCACTGGCTTAAAAAGGGAGACGGCACTGCCCGGGCTGAGATCCGGGGAATCTCATTCAAGCGTTTTT
>JALWJV010000211.1 GCA_026996955.1 Deltaproteobacteria bacterium | reverse complement strand
GTGCGTGATCCTCATGGCATCGAGGGGCCTTCAGGCACGACCTCCGGCCTTGGACTGCTGCCGGTGGTTACTGAAATGGAAGGCAGAAAGGAGTTATGCCAGGCAGAGGCACATGTCTTGCTCCCCCCAATGGTGCCGGAGCCTGTGACTGTTCAAGGGTATGAAATTCACATGGGAAGGACTGTTTCGGCAGGTAGCTACACACCACTTGGTCCCGGGCTTGATACGTCCCAGGGGGCAGCCAGTGATGACCTTGGTGTATGGGGAACATATTATCATGGAATTTTTGAAAATGATGGTTTCAGGCGCGGTTTTCTGGACTATCTTCGCAAATCCCGGGGGCTGGCTCCTTTCAGGAGGCAAAACTCATGGCGTGAGTACAGGAGGGAGCAGCTTGACAGGCTTTCCCAGTGGCTTGAGGATAGCCTTGATATGAACATAATCTTAAGAATTGTCGGGATTTAGGCATTTTGGTTGTATTTCACTACCGGGGAGTGATTGAGTCTTCGCCCCTTTCCACCTATGGTCTTCACGGACTTACCTTAACCGTAACAGACCGTGACGGTGCCAGGGACACTGCGGAGACCGGCATTTTTATTGTAACCAGCTATGTTGACATAGCAGATACCTGGGCAGTGCCTGATCCGGTGAAGTCAGGAGATGACGTTATCTTTTACGCTCATGTCGAGCTTGTTGCACCCAAGGGAATCCAGGATACAGGCACCGGGTTTAACCGTATAGAAAGGGTCATGGTGGATATCTCTGACCTTGAAGGAATTGATTGTGATTCAGGGACTGACTGCGAGGCCTGGATACCCATGGAATATGAGCCTGCTTATGACCTGTATTCAGCCAGGGTCAGTGCGGTGGTTCCTGGCACTCACCGGCTCCCTGTATATGCTGAGGATAACCTTGGGCACATAGACAAGGCCTTTCTTGATGTTACGGTTATATCTCCCTGGATTCCGACATTTGACCTTGACAGGGATGGAGACGTGGATGGCATGGATCTCTCAGGCTTCAGCCAGACGGAAGAGGCCGAGAGGCATGATCAAGTCAGGATGTTTGCCAGGGAATTTGGAATGGTCATTACTGATCATCCCGGACTTGACATATTGGAATAAACAGGTCAAAAGTAACAAACACCTAGATTGAGCGATTGTCGGATTTGCTGCAGATCCGCGAAAGAGGAATTTCCATAATAGTCAGCTATATGGAAATTCCTATGACAAAGGAGATGCAGTGAATACGGCAATCCCGGAGGGTTTCAAAACTGGAAAATTATAATTGGTGTAACTTCTTTGAAATTTTATTAAAAAAATACTTTTCCAGATTTTGAAACGCTCAGTTTAGGAAACATTGAAATCAGGGGATACATTCAGGATGGTTATGTTTGAAAAAGTTACGTGCCAGTGCACTTTATTCGGTTGGCGCAGTATGGATACAACCACCTGACACCCTTAAGGCTCAAATAGCAGATTAAACAGGCCGTGGACACTCAAGGGTGGAAACGGCTTTTTACTTTTTATAACTAACAGAAAATATGATTACTCCAGATTTCACACGCTTTGCCGAACTTTCAAACTCTTACAACATAATCCCGGTATGGAAAGAGATTACCGTGGACATGGATACCCCTGTATCCCTCTTTACCAAGCTTAATGACAAGGGCAATGCCTTCCTGCTTGAGAGCATTGAAGGCGGAGAGCGATGGGGGAGGTACAGTTTCATAGGCATGCAGCCCTTTATGAAATTCGGTGCAAGAGGAAACACCGTATTCTGCGAGGAACGAGGTGGCAAGCGCCAGAGCCTTGAGGTGGATGATCCCCTTGAATATTTCAGGGATATAATGAACAGGTTTACTCCCTGGGAGCCTGAAGAACTTCCGCGATTCTTTGGTGGTGCTGTCGGCTACCTGGGCTATGACATGGTGAGGTTCATGGAGTACCTGCCAAACTGTCCTGAAGACAGGGCAGGTTTTCACGATGCCCTTTTTATCATCCCTGAACTTGTACTGATTTATGACAACCTCAAGCAGAACCTGAAAATTACCGCATGTCTCGCAGTTCCCAAGGGGGCAGATGCAAAGAGTGTCGAGGCCATTTACAGGAATGGCGTGGACTCAATAGATACTGTTGTACAAAAGATACTTTCCGGGGTGGATTATCCCAGGCCTTCTGCAACTCCATCCCCTGTTACCACTCTTGAGCCGGAGATCCCCAGGGACAGGTTCAAGGAGATGGTAAGGCGTGCCAAGGAGTATATTGTGGCAGGAGACATAATTCAGGTTGTGCTCTCCCAGCGGTTTTCCGGAAATACCCACCTTGCTCCCTTTGAGCTTTACCGGGCGTTACGGCGTATCAATCCTTCACCATATCTCTACTATCTTCAGCTGGGAGATGAGACAATAATAGGCTCATCCCCGGAGATACTTGTCCGCCTTACAGACCGGACAATTGAACTGAGGCCTATCGCAGGGACAAGGCCCAGGGGCCGGACTCCGGAAGAGGACCTTGCCCTTGAGGAGGATCTCCTTGCTGATCCAAAGGAGAAGGCAGAGCACCTGATGCTTGTTGACCTTGGAAGAAATGACGCAGGACGTGTTGCAGAAATGGGCAGCGTAAAGGTTGATGACCTTATGGTCATAGAACGCTACAGCCATGTGATGCATATCGTATCAGGTGTCAAGGCGCAATTGGAAAAGGGCCTTGATATGTTCGACGTTTTAAGGGCGTGTTTTCCTGCCGGCACTGTATCAGGCGCCCCCAAGATCAGGGCAATGGAGATCATTGATGAGCTTGAACCTGTAAAAAGAGGGCCCTATGCCGGCTCCGTGGGTTATCTTGGGTTTTCCGGAAACATGGATATGGCAATCACAATAAGGACTCTGTGCCAGAAGGGTGACAGGCTCTATCTGCAGGCAGGGGCAGGGATTGTGGCAGACTCTGACCCTGAGTCAGAGTGGCAGGAGACCCTGAACAAGGGACGTGCCCTGATGCGTGCCATTCAGGCTGCACAGGAAGAACTGCAGGTGTCGTAAAGAAAAACGGCCATAATTTACAAAATTTATTCAGGTATATTAAAAAATGCTTCTTGTAATAGACAACTATGATTCCTTTACATACAACCTGGTCCAGGCGTTCGGTATTCTCGGGGCTGATCTTAAGGTGGTTAGAAATGACAAGATAACCATAAAGGAAATACATGAAATTTCTCCGGATCACCTTCTTATCTCTCCAGGACCCTGTACCCCTGCCGAGGCAGGCATATCAGTAGATGCCATCAGGGAATTTGCAGGAAAGATCCCGGTGCTTGGCGTCTGTCTGGGTCATCAGTCAATTGCAGCGGCTTTTGGTGCACAGGTTATCAGGGCAGACAGGCTTATGCATGGCAAGACTTCCATGATCAGGCACGATGGCAGGGGAGTATTCAGAGGGCTTCCAAATCCCTTTGAGGCAATGAGGTACCATTCCCTTATTGTGGACCAGGCCACGCTTCCGGATTTTCTTGTTCCCACAGCCTGGTCTGAGAAAGATGAGCTTATGGGCATAAGGCATACGGAGATTGCCGTTGAGGGGGTGCAGTTTCATCCTGAATCCATAATGACCCCGGAGGGAATTAATCTTTTGAGGAATTTTCTGGAAGTTCAGGGTGGCTATTAAAAGATGAACCGCAAAGACGCAAAGAACGCAAAGATTTGGCGGATACGTTGAATAGGTCAAAGATATTAACATGAACTCAGTGGTATTGATATGTCATCAGATGCAATAAGAAGGGCAATAGACCTGGTTGCACGCGGGCAGGACCTGGACACCGGGCTCATGCACAGTGTAATGCTTCAGATAATGGAGGGACGTGCCACTGATGCACAGATAGGTGCGTTTCTCATGGGGCTCAGGGTCAAGGGAGAAACCGTTGAGGAAATCACCGGTGCTGCCCGGGTGATGCGTGAAAAGGTGGTGCCAATAAAAGCGGCACTGGGCAAGGGTGAGCACCTTGTTGATACCTGCGGTACAGGAGGAGACGGGGCTTCAACCTTTAATGTTTCAACAACTGCGGCATTTGTTGTGGCAGGTGCCGGTGTAAAGGTTGCCAAACATGGAAACCGGTCGGTTTCAAGCAGCTCGGGAAGCGCAGATGTGCTGGAGGCACTGGGTGTAAGGCTTGACATAAGCCCGGAGGAGACAGCAAGGGCAATCGAGGAGATTGGAATCGGCTTTCTCTTTGCCCCTTCACTGCATCCGGCGATGAAACATGCAATAGGACC
>JALWJV010000210.1:14792-16617 GCA_026996955.1 Deltaproteobacteria bacterium | reverse complement strand
TTCAAACATAGCGGCAAGTGTTTCCGAAGATGTAATGGTGGCTGGAGGACTTGCCCTTTCATTTTATCACCCCATTGCAGCAGCCGTCTGTGTTATCATATTTCTGGCAGCCTTTGCCTGGTTTGCACCAAAGCTTTTCAGGTTTGCAAGAATGGTGCTGATATGTGCATTCCGCAAGATTAGTTCAGCACAGGAAAAAATCGGTGCTAACGGCCTGCCACTGGATATAGAACCGAAACAGAGGGAAAAGCTTGGTGAATATCTGCAAAGGGGGCAAGGTATTGAGTGGTGCTTCAAGGGTTTTACAGGAAAGACAAGGGAATTCCCGTCAGGGCTTATATGTTACCTTTTCAAGACGGAAAAGGCAGGTGGCCAGGACAAAGGCACGGAGAATTCTGAAAAACAGAGCCTCCTTGGTTGCTGGATCAAGGGGAAAAAGATGAAATGGCTTGACCCTGCCACCCTTGAGATAGCGGTGAAACGCCGTTTTCTCTTTTCAGAGTTTTCATTTATTGACAAAAACACCCACGATTCAACTGTACTGCGGCTAAACCCAAGGGACGGCCAGAAACTTGAGGAGTTGCTGAAGCTCAAACAGCCAACATGATCAGACAATCAGCATTAGATGCACATCCATTACGTTGGTGAGGGTAGGCCCTGTTATAATCAGCTCACCTGTCTTGCTGAAAAAATTATAGGCATCATGTCTTTTCAAAAAATCTTCCGCATCAAGCCCCATCTTTTTTGCCAGTCCAACACTCTTTCCTGTAACCGCTGCACCTGCTGCATCAGTAGGCCCGTCTGTGCCATCTGTACCTGCAGATAGCACAAGTACATTTTCAAGCCCGTCTATCTCAAGCGCTGCAGCAAGGGCAAATTCCTGATTTCTCCCGCCCTTTCCGTGCCTGTCTTCCATTGTTACAGTTGTCTCACCGCCACTTAAAATGCAGCATGGCGGAGGCAGCGGGTTGGCAGTCTCCGTGACCTCTCTTGCAATGGCACCGTGCATCCTGGCAATATCTGAAGTCTCCCCCTGGATTGAGGAACTTAATACCAGCGGAGTGTACCCCCTGTCTTTTGCGGCAGCGGCTGCTGCCGAAAGTGCCTGTCTGTTTGAGGCGATTATACTGGTTGTAACACCCTTGAAGCACGGATCATCTGCCGATGGAGTATCCGGAAGCTCACCTGAAAGCCCCTGTTCCACACGCTCTCTGACTGCGTTTGGAACCCTTTCCCACAGGTCATACCTTAAAAGTATCGCCTTTACATCTTCCCAGGTGGTGCTGTCCGGAAACGCTGGCCCGGAACCAATGGTATCAAGCCTGTCATGGATAACGTCACTTATCACGAGGGAGATAATGGTGGCGCCTGCTGCAAGCCTTGCAAGATTGCCCCCTTTTACAGCGCTCAAATGTTTACGCACTGCATTTATCTCCTGAATATCAGCGCCGCATTCAAGAAGGAGCCTTGTGACCTCCTGTTTATGTTCCAGGGTGATTCCAGGCGCCGGGGCTGCAAGCAGGGCACTTGCCCCGCCGGAGAGAAGATTTACAAAAAGTGTTGATGGCCCTGCATTCTCCTCCACAAGCCCCATAATCTGCCTTGCGGCAACAACGCTTCGTTCATCAGGAACCGGATGGGAGGCCTCAAGGAGCTTTATCTTTGAAAGAGGCATGACATGGCCATCCTTGACCACAACAATGCCGCAGGAGATCATGTGGCCAAGTATCTCCTCAACTGCCAGTGCCATGGGGGCTCCGGCCTTTCCTGCCCCTATCACAACTATTTTTTCATAATGGGACAGATAAAACAAACGCCCCTGACA